>CAZUJD010000064.1:0-12892 GCA_964620025.1 uncultured Ramlibacter sp.
TCCCCTACACTGCGCGGCAACTATTCATGAAACTGGTGATCCTGGCCGGCGGCCTCGGAACCCGCATCAGCGAGGAGACGACCCTCAAGCCCAAGCCCATGGTGGAGATCGGCGGGCGGCCCATCCTGTGGCACATCATGAAGATGTACTCGGCCCACGGCATCAACGACTTCATCTTCTGCCTGGGCTACAAGGGCTACCTGATCAAGGAGTTCTTCGCCAATTACTTTCTGCACACGTCCGACGTCACGTTTGACCTTGCCAACAACCGCATGGACGTGCACCAGCGCAGCGCCGAACCCTGGCGCGTGACGCTGGTGGACACCGGCGAATCGACCATGACCGGCGGACGCCTGCGCCGGGTCGCCAGCTACCTGGACGACGAAGACTTCTGCTTCACCTACGGCGATGGCCTGTCCGATGTGGACATCGCAAAGACCATCGGGTTTCATCGCAGCCACCAGAAGCTGGCCACCATCACCGCCGTGCAGCCGCCAGGGCGGTTCGGGGCGCTGGACATCCAGGGCACGCTGGTGCGTGGTTTCCAGGAAAAGCCGCAGGGCGACGGCGGCTGGGTCAATGGCGGCTTCTTCGTGCTGTCGCCCAAGGTCATCGAATACATCGACAACGACGCCACGGTCTGGGAGCGCGAGCCGCTGCAGACCCTGGCCGCGCAGGGTCAGTTGTCGTGCTATTTCCATCACGGTTTCTGGCAGCCCATGGACACGCTGCGCGACAAGACGCTGCTGGACGAACTGTGGCGCAACGGCAGCGCGCCCTGGAAATCATGGTGAACCCGACGCCCCCCGGCTTCTGGCAGGGCCGCCGTGTCTTCGTCACCGGCCACACCGGCTTCAAAGGCAGCTGGCTGTCGTTGTGGCTGGGCCGTCTGGGCGCACAGGTCACCGGCTATGCCCTGGCGCCTGACACACAACCCAGCCTGTTCGGGATATTCCAGGCCGGCCAACCCGTGCAATCGGTGATCGGCGACGTGCGCGACCCCCAGGCGCTGGCTCGGGCCCTGCGCGACAGCCGGGCCGAGATCGTCTTTCACCTGGCCGCGCAGCCGCTGGTGCGGCGCTCTTACGACAACCCGGCTGAAACCTATGCCACCAACGTCATGGGCACGGTGCACCTGCTGGACGCGGTGCGTTCGGCCGGCGGCGTCCGCGCGGTGGTGGTGGTGACCAGCGACAAGTGCTACGAAAACCGCGAGTGGCCCTGGGGCTACCGCGAAAGCGACCCCATGGGTGGCCACGACCCTTACAGCAGCAGCAAGGGCTGCACCGAGCTGGTGGCAGCCAGCTACCGGTCGTCCTTCTTCCCGCCCGCAGACCATGCGCGGCACGGTGTCGCACTGGCCACGGCACGGGCCGGCAATGTGGTGGGTGGCGGCGACTGGTCGGACGACCGGCTGGTACCTGACCTGGTGCGCGCCTTTGCCGCCGGGCAGCCCGCCGTCATCCGCAACCCGCTGGCCGTGCGGCCCTGGCAACATGTGCTGGAGCCGCTGCAGGGCTACCTGATGCTGGCTGAACGGCTCACTCTCGATGGCCCGGCCTGGGGCGAGGCCTGGAACTTCGGGCCGCAGGACACCGATGCACGGCCCGTGTCCTGGGTGGCCGACCAGCTGGCCCGGCACTGGGGCGACGGCGCGCGCTGGGCGCAGGACGCTGGCACGCACCCCCACGAGGCCCACTTGCTGCGCCTGGACAGCGCCAAGGCCCACCAGCGGCTGGGCTGGCGGCCGCGATGGCGCCTGGAGCACACCCTGGAAAACATCGCCGGCTGGTACGGCGCCCACCTGAAAGGCCAGGACATGCTGGCCGTGTCACTGGCCCAGGTCCGTGACTTTGAAAACACGAATGCCCATGGCTGATCTTTCCCTCAAACAGAACGAGCTGCGCCGCCAGATCCAGAAGCTGGTCGCCGAATACGGCGAACTCGCCAGCGCGCCGACGCCCTTCGAGCCCGGCGTGAGCGCCATCCCGCCTTCCGGCAAGGTGGTGGGCGCGCCCGAAATGCAGCTGATGGTCGAGGCCTCGCTCGACGCCTGGCTCACCACGGGCCGCTTCAACGCCATGTTCGAGAGCCGTCTGGCCAATTACCTGGGGGTCAAACACCTGATCACGGTGAACTCGGGCTCGTCGGCCAACCTGGTGGCGTTCAGCACCCTGACATCGCCCCGGCTGGGCGAACGCGCGATCCGCCCCGGTGACGAAGTCATCGGCGTGGCTGCCGGCTTTCCCACCACGGTCAACCCCATCCTGCAATGCGGCGCGGTGCCGGTGCTGGTGGACGTGGACATACCCACCTACAACATCGACGCCAGCCGGATCGAGGCGGCGATCGGCCCGCGCACCAAGGCCATCATGCTGGCCCACACCCTGGGCAACCCCTTCAACCTCAAGGTGGTCCGCGACCTGTGCACGCGCCACAACCTGTGGCTGGTCGAGGATTGCTGCGATGCGCTTGGATCGCGCTACGAGGGGCGGCTGGTCGGCAGCTTTGGCGACATCGGCACGCTGAGCTTCTACCCGGCCCACCACATCACCATGGGTGAAGGCGGCGCTGTCTTCACCAACAACGACGAGCTGCGCCTGATCGCCGAATCCATCCGTGACTGGGGACGTGACTGCTACTGCCCGCCCGGCAAGGACAACACCTGCGGCAAGCGCTTCTGCTGGAAACTGGGTGATCTGCCCGAGGGTTACGACCACAAGTACACCTATTCGCACCTGGGCTACAACCTCAAGATCACCGACATGCAGGCCGCCTGCGCGCTGGCCCAGATGGACCGGCTGGACGGTTTCGTGCAGGCGCGCCAGGACAACTTTGCCTACCTGCGCGACCGGCTGCGCAGCTGCGAGGAGTTTCTGGAGCTGCCCGAGGCCACGCCGGGCGCGCAGCCCTCGTGGTTCGGCTTTCCGCTGACCTTGCGCGGCGCCGCCTACACCCGGCGGGTCGATCTGCTGACCTACCTGGACCAGCACAAGGTCGGCACCCGGCTGCTGTTTGCCGGCAACCTCACGCGCCAGCCCTACATGGCCGGGCGCAATTTCCGCGTGGTGGGCGACCTGACCCGGACCGACCGCATCATGAACGACACCTTCTGGCTGGGGGTGTACCCCGGGCTGAGCCGGCCCATGCTCGACTACGCGGCCGAATGCGTGGAAACCTTCTTCGGCCTGCACTTTGACTGAATCTGCCCGGCCGTCGCCCCTGGCTGCCGATCTGCGCGAGCTGATGCGGTTGACGCCCGGCGCGGTCTGGCAGGCACTGCGGGCACAAACCGTCTTCCTGAGCGGCGGCACCGGCTTCATCGGCCGCTGGCTGGTCGAAGCCCTGCTGCAGGCCCAGCGCGACATGGGCCTGGGGCTGCAGCTCGTGGTGCTCAGCCGCGACCCGGCCGGCTTTTTGGCGCGCCACCCGCATCTGCACGACCCGGCACTGCAAATGCTTGCAGGCGACATCACCCAGGGCGGCTTCGCATCCAGCCCCTGCGCCTATGCAATCCACGCTGCGCTCCCAGTCAGCAGCGCAGCGGGCCCGGCATTGCCCGACATCGCCCGCCAGGGCGCGCTGCAGATGGTGCGGCATGCGCGCCAGTGCGGTGTGCAGCGCCTTCTGCACGTCAGCTCGGGCGCGGTGTACGGGCCAGGCGCGGGCCTGGCCGGGCCAATCGCCGAAGACACCCCGCAGGACATGGCCTCCGCTGCCAACGACTACACGGTGGCCAAACGGGCCGAAGAACAGGTTTTCAGCGACGGCCTGCCAGCGCAGCTCGTGACGGCCCGCTGCTTTACCTTCATGGGGCCGGGCCTGTCCCCCGCGACCGGCACGGCCGCCGCGCAATTCGTGGTGCAGGCAGCGCGGGGCGAGCCGGTCACCGTGAGTGGCGACGGCACGCCGGTGCGCAGCTACCAGTACGCCAGCGACATGGCCCGCTGGCTGCTGCTCCTGCTGTCCCAGGGACAGGCCGGTCGGGCCTACAACGTGGGCAGCGACGAAGCGGTGAGCATCGCCGAACTGGCGCAACGCGTGCACCGTCAGGCCGGCCTGCCTGGCGGGCCCGTGGTGGCCGCCCGGCCCGTGGCCGGGCGAGCCGGCCACCTGTATGTGCCCTGTGTCGCCCGGGCACGTGACGAGCTGGGCCTGGGCAATGCTGTGGGCCTGGACCAGGCCATCCGGCGCAGCCTGCAGGCGGCCCGGGCCGGGGCCACTAATATCACGGCATCATGAACGCTTCATTCGAGCCCGCGCGACTGCGCCGCACCGTGGTGGAAATGGCCCACGCCGGCAACTCGGTGCACCTGGGCTGCGCCTTCTCCATCATCGAGCTGCTGGCCTGTCTGTACGGGCGCCTCATGCGCTACGACCCAGCCAACCCGCAAGACCCCGCCAGGGACTACCTGGTGCTCAGCAAGGGCCACGGCGTGATGGCGCAGTACGCCTGCCTGCACGAACTGGGCTGGGTCACACGCGAGGACATCGACGCGTATTTCCACGACGGCTCACGCCTGAAGGGCCTGTCCGACGCCCACGTGCCCGGCTGCGAGGTGACCTCGGGCACCCTGGGACACGGCCTGTCAGTGGGGGTCGGCCTGGCCCTGGCCGCGCAGCGCAGGCGCACTGGCCAGCGCTGCTACGCCCTGGTGGGTGACGGCGAAATCAACGAAGGCGCGATCTGGGAGGCGCTGATGTTCGCCGCCCATGCGCGGCTGTCCGACCTGATGGTGATCGTCGACGCCAACGGGTTCCAGGCCATGGGCACAACCGATGAGGTCATGGCACTGGGCGACATTGCGGCACGTTTCACCGCCTTTGGCTTCGATGCGCTCACCGTGGACGGGCACGACATGGACGGCATCTCGGCCGCCATCGGTGACCTGCAGTCGCGCGCCAACGGGCGACCCAAGGCCCTGGTGGCCCGCACGGTCAAGGGCAAGGGCGTCTCCTATATGGAAAACGACAATCGCTGGCACTACCTGCGCCTGACGCCCGAGCTGTACGCCCAGGCCCTGCGCGAACTGGAGGCCACGGCATGAGGGCCGCCTTCTCCCGCGAGCTGGTCGCCGCCGCGCAGGCCGACGAACGTGTCGTGCTGCTGACCGGTGACCACGGCTACGCGCTGTTCGACGATTTCCGCAAGGCCTGCCCCGACCAGTACATCAATGCCGGGGTGGCCGAGCAGAACATGGTGGGCGTGGCTGCGGGCCTGGCCAAGGCCGGTTACCACCCGGTGGTGTACGGCCTGAGTGCCTTTGTGCCGGTGCGCGTGCTGGAGCAGATCAAGATCGACGTGTGCTACGAACAACTGCCCGTGACCTTTATAGGCGACGGGGCGGGCCTGGTGTACAGCACGCTGGGCACGAGCCACCAGAGTTTCGAGGACATAGCCTGCCTGCGCGCCGTGCCGCACATCGACATCCTGTCGCCCGCCGATGCGGCCGAGATGACGCTCGCCATGCGCTTTGCGCTGGCGCATCCGGCTCCGGTGTACCTGCGCATGGGCAAGGCCGACCTGGGCATCGTGCATGACGCCGAACCCGTGCTGGCACGCGGCCAGTTGCTGCCGGTGCGCTCGGGCCGGCACGCTGTGGGGCTGGTGGCCACCGGCTCGATGCTCAAAACCGCGCTGGCGCTGGGCGACGAGCTGGACGCCTGCGTCTGGAGCGCCCCCTGGATCAAGCCGCTGGACGGCGCCAGCCTCGCCGCCATGGCGCGCGGCCGGTCGGCCCTGGTCAGCCTGGAGGAACATTCGGCCGCCGCAGGGCTGGGTTCAGCCCTGCTTGAAGGTCTGGCCGAACAGGGCGCGCCGCCCTTGCTGCGTATCGGCGTGGGCGAGCGCTTTTCCAGCACCTGCGGCAGCCATGCCCATGCCTTGCGTGAACATGGGCTGGACCTGATGAGCGTGCGAGACCGCGTGTTGCCGTTCGCGGCACGCTGGGCCGGCAGCTGACCGTGCGGCATCCGCAGTTCCTGCGTTTCCTGCTGGTCGGGGCTGTCAACACGGCCTTTGGCTACGGGGTGTTCGCGCTCCTGGTCTGGCTGACGCTGCCGTACCCGCTGGCGATCGCGCTGGCCACCGTGGCTGGCGTGGCGTTCAACTTCCAGAGCACCGGACGGCTGGTGTTCGGTGGGGCCCCGCGCTCCCGGCTGGCGCGCTTTGCCGGTGTGTACGCTGTCGTGTACCTGCTGAATGTGCTGGCGGTCGCCGGCCTGCTGCGACTGGGACTGGGCGTGTACGTGGCCAATGCCGTGGTGATGCTACCGCTGGCACTGATTGCGTATATGCTCCAGCGCAGCCTTGTCTTCAACGTGCCATGAAAACCATCACCATCGTCACGCCCTGCTACAACGAGCAAGACAACATCGAAGAGGTATGGCGTCAGGCCCGCGAGGTCATGCAGGGCATTGAGGGCGTGGACTACGAGCACCTGTTCATCGACAACTGCTCGACTGACGCCACGCCCCGATTGCTGCGCGGCATGGCCGCGCAGGACCGCCGAGTCAAGGTGATCATGAACGCGCGCAACTTTGGCCACATCCGTTCACCCTTCTATGGTCTGATGCAGGCCCGGGGCGATGCCGCGATCCTGCTGGTGGCCGACCTGCAGGACCCGCCTGGACTGATGCGAGACTTCGTGCGGCACTGGCAGGAAGGCGCGCGCATCGTGGTGGGCGTCAAGCCCAGCGCCGACGAGTCGTCGCTGATGTTCGCCGTGCGGCGCCTGTATTACCGCACCATCACACGCATCGCCGACGTCAAGCTGATCCAGAACTTCACCGGATTCGGCCTGTACGACCGCCAGGTGCTGGACGTGCTGCGCCAGATCGATGACCCCTACCCCTATTTCCGGGGCCTGGTGTCCGAAGTGGGGTTCGACGCGGTGCAGGTCCCCTACAACCAGCCACGCCGCGTGCGCGGCATCACCAAGAACAACTTCTATACGCTCTACGACATCGCGATGCTGGGCATCACCACGCACACGCGCCTGCCGCTGCGGGTGGCCACCATGGCTGGTTTTGCGCTGTCTGCGCTGAGCCTGCTGATCTCGCTGGCCTATCTGGTGGCCAAGCTGCTGTTCTGGGACAAATTTGCGCTGGGCACGGCACCGCTGCTGATCGGCATGTTCTTTTTCGCGTCGGTGCAGCTGTTCTTCATTGGCCTGCTGGGTGAGTATGTCGGAGCCATCCTGACCCATGTGGCGCGGCGTCCCCTGGTGGTCGAGCGTGAGCGCATCAACTTCGACTCCTGAGTTCTCCTAGGACGCACAGTCTTCTGCCAGGGGTATGACCTTGGCAGCCTCCAGTGGCTTCACACGCAGTTGATCCAGCCACAGGCTCCCGCCATTCAGGCCAGCAGGCAGTTCAAGGCGCCAGCGCGTGGTACAGGCGCCGGGTTGCATCTCACTCATCAGGTAGTAATCCCTACCGGCGGAATTGCCCGCCACGGCCTCTTCTCGATCACGCCAGGTGGCGTCTTTGCGTGAATCTTGCAGTGGCACAGAGGCGACGGCCCAGGCTGCCCTCTGGTAAGCCAGCCACATCCAGTAGTTGGCTTCGTAAGTCCAGACGCTCCAGGCCGGTCGCGGCACCAGGGCAAGATCAAGCCGTCCCGGTGGTGGCGCGGCACGGGATTGCAGGGCGCGGACAATCGATTCTTCCTGGGCCAGGCGATGCAGCTTGGCGTCGTGGCCATGCGCCATCCAGGCCAGGTTAAACACCAGCGCCACGGCGAAGGCGCCCCACCAGGCGCGTGAAGTCGCGCCTGCCACGGGACGCCCCAGCGCGAACCTCAACAACGCAACACAGGCAATCGCTGCAGGCACGCTGAACAGGAAAGTATGCCGGGTGGACCAGCCGTCGACCGTGGTGAAAAACCAGCTGCCTGCATCACGCCCCAGGTGCTTGCCTGCGCCCAGCCATTCGAATGGCAGATTGACCACAAACAGCGGCGCCCCCTTGCCAACGGCCATATAGGCGAACAGGGCACCTGCAAACAGCAGGGACACAGCCACAGCACTGTGCAAGGGTGCATCAGTCCCTGCGACGCGCTGTCCCCTCATCAGCCACCAGCCGACCACGCCGGGCAACACGATCAGCGGCAGCCAGGTGGCAAACATCAGTGCTGCACGTACCCAGCTGATCAGCGCGGCGGCGCTGGTTGGCAAGACCAGGTTGTTGTATCCGGCGTAAAGCCCGCCGGGCGGAAAGGCCAGACGCAGCACCAGGTAAACCAGGACGGCGCTGCCGGTGACTGCAATGCTTCGCCCCCAGTGCCAGCGAGTGTCTTGGTCACGGCACGACCAGCGCGCGGCTTCCAGCGCAAAAACCATGACGAAATTGGAATTGACCTGGAACGAGGCCAGCATCAGCAGGTAACCGGCCGCTAGGCGCAGCCCCTTGCCTTCATGCAGCCAGCGGTGGCCAAGGAACACCCACCAGATGAATACCAGGTACACGAAGGTACTGCCGTACAGCAGATACCAGCAGGGAAAGGCCAGCGCCAGAACCGCCGCTGTTTGACTGCTTCGCTCGTCCCAGCGCAGGAGACCGGTGCACAGTTGCCGGGTTTCGAAAGAGATGCCGATCAAGCTGGCAGTCAACAACAGCTTTACCCAGACCCAGGGCGCGACGGGCAGCAGTTCAGACAGCCAGCCCATGCCCCGGAACATCAGGTACATCAGGCCCCAGTTCCCGGGGACCAGCCAGTCGTGAATGCCCGCGTACAGGCCCCGTTCAAGTCCATAGGCGCCGATCACGCCGTCCCATATGTCGCGAGGCACAGTCCAGATGGGCCCGATGGCCGCCACCAGAACCAGGCACCAGACGAGCCTCAGGGCTGTGCGCTCCTGAATCGGACTCACAGGGGCTCCAAACGTGACAGGTCTGGCGCGGCTACCCATTGCGCAAACTCGTCGGCCAACTGGTGGCTCGCTGCCACCGCCGTCCCCCATGCCTTCACGCGGTCCTGCAGGTGGGTGCCATAACGCACAAAGTCGTTGCGGTCGGGCAGCTTGCCGTTGGGCAGGGTCCTGACCCATTCGGGGTCAGGCGCCAGGACCACCATGTTGTCCAGGAACCGCGTGGCGCGATGGCGCCAGCGCAGGCTTTTGTCCAGCCAGCCGGGGACCACGGCTTTCTGGAAATGCGGGTACAGCACCAGGCCCGCACCCTGCCCTGCCGCAGGCGCTGAGCGGTAGTCCAGGTGCAGGTGATAGTCCGTGATGCCGCCGTCCCAATAGGCCCCACGCGGCGCACCCGGGATGTCGTGAATGGCCTGCAGCACGAACGGGATGGAGCAGCTGGCCTGCAGCGCGGGGTTGAAGTTGGCCTCGCTCAGCGTGACCTGCCGCGTGCGGTAGTCCTGCGTGCCAAACGGCAGCGCTGCCCCATTGCTGGAGAAAACAACCCGTTCCAGCCAGGCGCCCATGGCGCGGCGGTGCACGGTGTTGGTCAGGAAGGCGCCCAGATAGCCCAGCGGTGTGCGCAACCCGTGTTCGCGCCCCAGCAGGTGGCGGCCGCGTGAGGTCACTATGTGAAGGCGGAACCTCGAATGCCCCAGCACCTCGCCCAGGCGGCCGCCATAGAAGGCCCGCAGGCTCTCGCCGAACCGCTCGCTGACATGCGCAGCCGTGGGGCGCTTGTGCCCCGGCTGCAAGGCATAGTCCTGGTGGATGTAGTCGTGTTCCAGCCGGTTGAAAGCCGCCACCGGTTCGTTCAGGCAGGCCGTAGCCATCCGCCAGGCGCCGATGGAGGCCCCCACAAGATGAACAGGTTGGCTGGAGCCGCCCAGCCATTGCCCGAACAGGAAGCGGTCCAGCGGCCCCAACACCAGTCCCTTCGGTCCCCCCGCTGCTCCGGGGATGACGCCTACGTCCTGTGGGCGCAGGCCGTTCTGCTCGATATGGGCGCGGGCCCGGGGACCCGCATAAATGCGCAAGGCTTTCATCGCCCGGATTGTCGCAAACCGGGCGAGCGGCATTGCGGCCAGGCCGCAGGTGCTGTCAGTCTTCCAGCACGACGGTGTCGCGCACCGGCCGGCCGGGAATCCCGCTGATCATCATGTCCGGGTCCAGACCGAGCAACAGCCCCACTTCGTCGGGATAGCTCGAGGCCATGTCAGCCTCGTTGAGCCCGCAGAACTCGCCGCGCGCGCGCCAGCCGGCCATGCTGGTTACCGCCGCCAGGACCTCATGGTGATCGTTGTCCAGAGGGGTGAACTGGTTTTCAACAGCCTGGACAAAGCGTTGCGGCAGCCCCCAGTGGCGCAGCAACACGGCGCCGGCCTGGGCATAGCAGTAACCAAAACGTTCTTCCTCCAGGTGGGGCCGCGTCGGTGCCATTGGATGACTCAGGTCGTCCAGGGCCCGCATGGCATCCGGCTGGGCCGCGCTCATGACCAGCATGCCCACCGCATGCAGCAGGCCCGCTGTGTAGGCCGTGGCGCGGTCAATGCCGATCAGGTTGCCGATGCTCATGGCCACGTCGGCCGCATTCAGGCTCACCGTCCAGACCGCATTGAGCTTGCGCTCTTCAATGTTGTGAAAGCACGATTGCAGTGCCATTGAGATGGCCAGCGCCCGGACCTTGTCAAAGCCCAGCAGGTGCACAGCGTCCAGCGGCGTGACCACGGAGCGGCGCAGCCCGAAGTATGCCGAATTGGCAGTACGCAACAGGTGCATGGTCAGCACCGGGTCGTCCGCAATGTCGCGCGCCAGGTTCTCGATCGACGGGTTGGGTGCATCGAACGCCTGGATCACGCGCGCCATGGCCGCAGGCACCACAGGCAAGGCCAGGTCTTGCGCCATCAGTTCGATCAGGTTTTTCTTCACACGGCCTCCAGATTCTGTGTCAGGCCGGTTATTCGGCACGTGCCCCCGGAACTTGAGGGGTGTGCCGCATGCCGCCTCAACCGCCGCCGCGCAGCTTCTGGAATGCCTGTGCCATGGCCGAATTGCCGGGCACCGGCGACGGTGCGGGGGCGTGGCGCTGGCCGCGGGCCAGGCCTTCGAACCGGTTGTCGCGCGGCTGGTCACGCCGGGCCGGCGGGGCATCCAGCTTCATGGTCAGTCCGATGCGCTTGCGCGCCACATCGACCTCGGTCACACGCACCTTCACGATGTCGCCGGTCTTGACGACCTCGCGGGCGTCGTTGACGAACTTGTGGCTCAGCTGGCTCACATGGACCAGACCGTCCTGGTGCACGCCCAGGTCAATGAACGCGCCGAACGCCGCCACATTGCTGACCGTACCCTCCAGCACCATGCCTTCCTTGAGGTCCTTGATGTCTTCCACGCCGTCATTGAAACGCGCCACCTTGAAGTCCGGGCGCGGATCCCGGCCGGGCTTTTCGAGTTCACCCAAGATGTCCTTGACCGTGATGACGCCGAACTGTTCGTTCGCAAACAGTTCGGGCTTGAGCGTCTTGAGCATGTCGGCGCGCCCCATGAGTTCCTGCACCGGCTTGCCGGTTTTGGCCATCATGGCCTCGACCACCGGATAGGTTTCGGGGTGCACGCCGGTCAGGTCCAGCGGATTGTCGCCGCCGCGGATGCGCAAAAAGCCCGCGCTCAGCTCGAAGGTCTTGGCACCCAGACCGCTCACGTCCATGAGCTGGCGGCGGTTTTTGAACGCGCCATTGGCCTCGCGCCAGCGCACCACGGCCCTGGCCACCGTGCCCGACAGGCCCGACACCCGCGACAGCAGCGGCACACTGGCCGTATTCAGGTCCACCCCCACCGAGTTCACGCAGTCTTCCACCACGGCGTCCAGCGTGCGGGCCAGTTCGCCCTGGTTCACATCGTGCTGGTACTGGCCCACGCCGATGGACTTGGGGTCGATCTTGACCAGCTCGGCCAGCGGATCCTGCAGGCGCCGCGCAATGCTGGCTGCACCACGCAGGCTGACGTCCACATCGGGCATTTCCTGGCTGGCGAATTCGCTGGCGCTGTAGACAGATGCACCGGCTTCGCTGACCACGACCTTCTCGATGACCATTTGGGCCTTGGCAGCGGTCTTGATCAGCTCGCCGGCCAGCTTGTCGGTCTCGCGGCTGGCTGTGCCGTTGCCGATGGCAATCAGGTTCACGCGATGCTTCTCGCAGAGTTTGGCCAATGTGAACAGCGAGCCGTCCCAGTCCCGGCGCGGCTCATGGGGGTACACGGTGGCGGTATCCACCAGCTTGCCGGTGGCGTCCACCACGGCCACCTTCACGCCTGTACGGATGCCCGGGTCCAGTCCCATGACCACGCGCGGGCCAGCGGGTGCAGCCAGCAGCAGGTCGCGCAGGTTGTCGGCAAAAACCTTGATGGCGACCTTCTCCGCTTCCTCACGCAGCCGGGTAAACAGGTCGCGTTCGGTGGACAGGCTGAGCTTGACGCGCCAGGTCCAGGCCACGCATTTGCGGATCAGGTCGTCCGCCGCACGGCCGGCATGGCTCCATCCGAGGTGCAGGGCGATTTTTCCTTCCGCGATGGACGGCTTGCCCGGCTCGGGCTCCACCGGCAGCACCAGCTTGACGTCCAGGATTTCCTGCTGCCGCCCGCGAAACACCGCCAGCGCGCGGTGCGAGGGCACGCGGCCAATGGGTTCGTCGTAGTCGAAATAGTCGCGGAACTTGGCCACATCAGGGTTGGTTTCGTCCTTGCCGTCCATGCGCTTGCTCCTGAACAGGCCTTCCGTCCAGAGCCACTCGCGCAGGCGCTGCACCAGCGCTGCATCTTCAGCCCAGCGCTCGGACAGGATGTCGCGCACGCCATCCAGCACGGCCTGGACCGTGGTGAAGTCTTCCCCACCCTCGCCTTTTTCGGCTTTCACAAAGGCCTGGGCCTGGGCAGCCGGGTCCAGCGCAGGATCGGCAAACAGCCGGTCGGCCAGCGGCTCG
>CAZUJD010000065.1:0-251 GCA_964620025.1 uncultured Ramlibacter sp.
TTCGACGAGATGTATGCGCAACTGCCGGGCACCGGTCAGACACAGACACAAGGCCAATCTCAGGGCCAGAGCCAGTCGCAGTTCCAGTTTCAGGGCGGCGACGTGCGGGCGCACTACCAGGCCTATGCGCAATGGCTTTCGCGCCAGCCGGCCGAAGTGATGCGCGCGCGCCGCGAAGAAGCGGAAATGATCTTTCGCCGTGTGGGCATCACCTTTGCGGTTTACGGCGCCAAGGACGAAGACGGCGCCGG
>CAZUJD010000065.1:261-12827 GCA_964620025.1 uncultured Ramlibacter sp.
CATCCCGGCCGCCGAATGGGCCAGCATGGAAAAGGGCCTGGTGCAGCGCGTGACCGCGCTCAACCATTTCCTGCACGACGTCTATCACGACCAGGACATCATCAAGGCCGGCATCATCCCGGCCGAGCAGATCCTGAACAACGCGCAGTACCGCCCTGAAATGATGGGCGTGTACACACCGCACCATGTGTATTCGCACATCGCGGGGGTGGACATCGTGCGGGCGCCCAACGCGCAGGGCCAGGGCGAGTACTACGTGCTGGAAGACAACCTGCGGGTGCCCAGCGGTGTGAGCTACATGCTGGAAGACCGCAAGATGATGATGCGGCTGTTCCCCGACCTGTTCAGCAGCCACCGCGTGGCGCCGGTCATGCATTACCCCGACCTGCTGCTGGAAACGCTGCGTGCGTCGGCCCAGCCCGGCGCGCCCGACCCGACGGTGGTGGTGCTCACGCCCGGCATGTACAACAGCGCGTACTTCGAGCACGCCTTCCTGGCCCAGCAGATGGGTGTGGAACTGGTGGAAGGGCAAGACCTGTTTGTGAAAGACCGCTACGTGTACATGCGCACCACGCGGGGCCCCAAGCGGGTGGACGTGATCTACCGACGGGTGGACGACGATTTTCTGGACCCGTCGGTGTTCCGGCCCACCTCCACGCTGGGCTGCGCCGGCCTGCTGGACGCGTACCGCGCGGGCAATGTGGCGCTGTGCAACGCCATTGGCACCGGGGTGGCCGACGACAAGTCGATCTACCCGTATGTGCCAAAGATGATCGAGTTCTACCTGGGTGAAAAGCCCATCCTGAACAACGTGCCCACCTACATGTGCCGCAACCCGGACGACCTGAAATACACGCTGGCCAACCTGAAGGACCTGGTCGTGAAGGAAGTGCACGGCGCGGGCGGCTACGGCATGCTGGTGGGCCCCGCCGCCACCCAGGCCGAGATTGAAGACTTCCGCAAGGCGGTAGAGGCCAACCCCAGCGGCTACATCGCCCAGCCCACGCTCAGCCTGTCCAGCTGCCCCACGTTTGTGGAAAGCGGCATTGCGCCGCGCCACATCGACCTGCGCCCGTTTGTGCTGAGCGGCAAGGAAGTGCAGATGGTGCCCGGCGGCCTGACGCGCGTGGCGCTGAAGGAAGGCTCGCTCGTCGTCAACTCTTCACAGGGCGGCGGCACGAAAGACACCTGGATTCTGGAAGTATGAACAACCACCCCCGAAGCGCCTTTGGCGCCTCCCCCTCAAGGGGTCGCCACCAGCAGCCCGGCAAAGCCGGTTCTGCGGTGGCCCCTGACATGGAGCCCTGACATGCTTTCAAGAACTGCAGACCATTTGTTCTGGATGTCGCGCTACACCGAGCGCGCCGAAAACACCGCGCGCATGCTGGACGTCAATTACCAGACATCCTTGCTGCCGCAATCGGCCGCCGTGGCCCAGGTGGGCTGGCAGGGCCTGCTGTCCATCAGCGAGCTGCTGCCGTCGTATGGCGCGCTGCACGGCGAGATCACGCCGCAGCGGGTGATGGAGTTCATGGTCAAGGACGAAGACAACCCCTCGTCCATTGTCAGCTGCCTGAAGGCCGCACGCGAAAACGCCCGCGCGGTGCGCGGCTCGCTCACCACCGAGGCGTGGGAGACACAGAACCAGACCTGGCTGGAAGTCAACCGCATGCTCAGGAGCGGGCAATTTGAAAAGGACCCGGGCCAGTTTTTTGAATGGGTCAAGTTCCGCTCGCACCTGTCGCGCGGGGTGACGGTGGGCACCATGCTGATGGACGAGGCGCTGCACTTCATGCGCCTGGGCACCTTTTTGGAGCGTGCGGACAACACCGCGCGGCTGGTGGACGTGAAATTCCACGCCGTGCAGAGCGATTTCTTTGGCGCCGCCACCGAGCAGGACCAGGAATACGACTTCTACCACTGGAGCGCGATCCTGCGCAGCGTGAGCGGCTTTGAGATCTACCGCAAGGTGTACCGCGACGTGATCAAGCCCGAACGCGTGGCCGACCTGCTGATCTTGCGGCCCGACATGCCGCGTTCGTTGCACGCCAGCATGAACGAAGTGCTGAGCAACCTGGAAATGGTGGCCAACGACCAGTCGCAAGAGACCATCCGCCGCGCGGGCAAACTGCGGGCGGACCTGAAATGGGGCCACATCGACGAGATACTGGCCACGGGCCTGCACGCCTTCCTGACGCAGTTTCTGGACCGCGTGAACGAACTGGGCGCGCGCATCAGCCGCGACTTCCTGATCCCCGCATCGGCGTGAGCGCGGTGGCATGAACCCGCTGGAGCAGGCCGCTGCGCTGCTGGCGGGTGGCCGCTTTCACGAAGCCGTGGCCCTGTATGGGCAGATCGTGCGGGCCGAACCCGGCTCGGCCGCCGCGCGACAGGGTTTGGCCCAGGCCCATGCGGGCACCGGCGACGCCTGGGCCGCCGTGGCCTGGCTGAACGACGCCTGCCGCGTGGCACCCGACCAGCCCGCACCCGCCCACCGCCTGGCCGAGCTGCTGCTGAACCTGAAGCAGCACGACCAGGCCCTGCCGGTGTACCAGCGGCTGTACCACCACTTCGGTGCGCGCGACCGCGCCACGCTTTTGCATTACGGCTTTTGCCTGGAGCACACGGGCGACCTGGACGGCGCCGTGCGCCTGTACCGCGAAGCCATTGCACAGGAGCCCGACTTCATGGAAGCCCATGTGGACCTGGCCGGCGTGCTGTGGCGGGTGCAAGACCACGCCGGCGCGCTGGCCCATGCGCGGCATGCAGCGGCCATCGCACCGCAGCACCCGTATGCGGTGCGCATCCTGGGCACGGCCCTGCTGCACATGAACCAGCTGGAAGAAGCCGAGGCCGCGCTGCGCCGCGCACTGCAGCTGCAGCCGGGCTTTGAGCTGGCGGCGGTGGACCTGGCCCTGACGCTGCTGCTGGCGGGGCGGCTGACCGAGGGCTGGGCGCAGTACGGCGCCCGCTGGAGCGACACAGTGCGCATGGCGCGGCCGCGCTTTTACGACCCTGCGCTGGAATGGCAGGGCCCGCAGCGCCAGCCGATCGACGGCAAACGCATCATCGTGTACGCCGAACAGGGGCTGGGGGACGTGATCCATTTCATCCGCTACGTGGCGCAGCTGCAGGCCGACGGCGCGCAGGTGACCGCCGTGGTGCAGCCCGACCTGGTGACGCTGCTGGAGGGCATGCCCGGCCTGCAGTGCTACAAGCCCGGTGCGCAGGACGTGGTGGCCGACTGCCACGTGGCCCTGCTGGACCTGCCCATGCACTACGGCACCACGCTGGCCAACATACCCGCGCAGGTGCCCTACCTGCAGGCGCCCGCGGCCAAGGTGGCGCAGTGGCGCGAACGCCTGAAACCCTGGGATGGCAAGCGCAAGGTGGGCCTGGCCTGGGCAGGCTCGCCCACGCAGGTAAACAACCGCAACCGCAGCATGCCGCTGGGCGCGCTGGCCCCGTTGCTGGACATGCCCGGCGTGCAGTGCTTCAGCCTGCAAAAGGGGCCGGGCGGTGCGTTTACCGACATCACACCCGATGCCACCGCGCTGGTGGACCTGACGGGCGAATGGACCGATTTCAGCGACAGTGCCGCCATGATCGAACACCTGGACCTGGTGATCACGGTCGATTCTGCCGTGGCCCACCTGGCCGGCGCACTGGGCAAGCCCGTGTGGATGCTGCTGGCCCCGAACCCCGACTGGCGCTGGCTGCTGGAGCGGGACGATTCGCCGTGGTACCCGACCATGCGCCTGTTCAGGCGCGGGTTGGGGGAGGCGAGGGCGGCGCAGGTGAAGCGGGTGGTGAAGGCGCTGACAGAAAGTCTGGAACTGCCAGCACGGGAATGACCCGCTCTTCCCATGGGAAAGCGGTGGGGTGTGGGCGGGGCATGCCCCCTCATCAGATCAGAGGATGCTGCAGCGACGCCAGGCTGCCTGGAATCGCGCGGAGGGTTTGCGGGGTTTGTCGGGAAATTTAAACACCCCCATACCCGGCCGAATCGGCAAAATGTTCTTTGATGACAAGGGCTTGGGAGGAAGTGCGTGACCAGATTCAACCGCAGCGCCAGTTTTATCCCGCAGTATCTGCGGCATACATTACGTTAGACCTCAATACAACCGGAGTCACGCATGCCAAATGGAGACGAGAAGATCTGCAATGCAGTGAGAGCGGCGCTTACGCAAAACGGCGTCCTCGACGGAGAACAGGAAGTCCAGTTCGCAACCAAGTTTTCCGTTAAGTCAGGGGCAAACAAAGCTGGAATCCTGGTCTACAACTCCGGAAAGATTCACGTTGAAGGTGCTGACTCGGATCTAAAGAAGTGGGTAGCCGAGCTGAAAGGAAGCATCGAGACCGGCAGTGCTGCACCCGGCATTCTTCTACCCGCAGAGATTGAGAAGTTCCCACAAACCCTGCAGGAGCGAGTAGCCGCCTGCGATGGTGTGGTTCTCTGGTTCTTTCAGGAAGCACTACGCTGCTACAAGGCCGGCAGCCCAGCCGGCGCGGCATTCATGCTCGGAGCAGCAAGCGAAAAGGCAATTCTTCTTCTGATCGAGGGCTACGGAAATCGAATCGCCAACCCTGAGAACAAAGAAAAGTTCTTTGGGCGGGTTAACAACCGAATGATCTCTGTGAAGTACGACGAGTTCAAACGTTCGTACAAATCCGCGAAACCACATCCAAAAGAACTTCCGCTTGCCCAAGATCTTGAGCAACTCCTTGACGGAGCATTCAACTTCTACAGGCACACGCGAAATCAAGTCGGCCATCCTCAGATCATTCCCGACCTAGACAAAGGCGTCATTCTTGCGAACCTCGGTCAATTCATCGTCTATGTGGAGCGCATCTACGGTTTGTTGGCATTCTTCAACGCGCATGACATTGAGGTCTAACCCTTCCATCGAGAGGACTTGCCCCGGCAAGCCGGGTCAAGCCTCTCATGTCAAACGTTAGGCGTCACACATACCCCCCCTATGCGCATCGCAGCTTTTGTCCTCGCCCTCGCCTGTTCCGCGCCGGCCTTCGGCCGTGAAGCCCCGCTTATGTTCATGGACGACGACCATCCCGCAATGCAGAAAGCTTTCACGACGGCGCGCGAGACACTCGACGCCTTCCTTAAACTGGAGTCAGAGAAACGTCCAGAACTTGTCAACTTCGCGCTCAAGGTAGGTATCCCCGAGGGCAAGCAAACCGAGTACTTCTGGATCACAGATTTCACGCGAACAGGCGAGCGGTTCTTCGGCAGGATCGGCAACACCCCTCAGATAGTCAAAAACCTCAAGCTAGACCAAACGTACGAGTTTTCGAGGAACCAGATTGTCGATTGGCTCTACCTCGATCGGTCAAAACGGAAGATGATCGGGAACTTTACGTACTGCGCTTTGCTTACCCAGGAGTCTGCGATAGAAGCAGAGGCCGCGCGAAAGCGCTTTAGGCTGGATTGCGAGTGACGCCTAACCCCTCGGTCGAGAGGGACAGCCTGCAAGCTGCGCTTGCAGGTTCCCTCCGTGCTTCGCACTCCGGCTGCCCCTCACTTCCACGTTAGGCCTTCCAATCACATGGCATTGTTCCTGCAGGGAGACTTCGGCACCCTAGAGCTTGAGGACTCAACGCTCGTAATCGCTCTCGACGACTGCGGTCACGAAGGGCGGCAAGCCGAAAACGGCTCTTGCTTCGGGTTCGGGGGATGTGGCTTTGTAGTCTCTGACTACCACCGTCTGATCGAAGCCCCCTGGAACTACATGTGCGAGAAGTACTTCCCAGAGGTACGACGCCCAGTTCATGCCGTCGATCACCTTCGCAACCCATCTCCAACTCAGATCGGCGCACTCACTCACTTCTTTACGAGGTTTCAGTTCTTCCGCCTCGCGGCCGTCGCAAGCGTCAACACCACGTTAGTCGGCGATGTGGGTCTAGTGCAGGCGATGATCGCGGCTACTCTCAATTCGGTCGCGCGTGTTGCTGCCCAAGCAACGTTCACGAGGGTCTTCGTCCTTGTCGAGAGCTCCGAGCGCATAGATCGAGACGTGATTGGCCAAATGCAGGGTAGAAGGCTGAAGAGCTCGAGTGGTCGCATCGACATTCCACTTGAGGTCGGCCTGATACCAAAGTCAGCAGCGATGCCCGCTATGGAGGTGGCTGACGTTATCGCCCACACCGCCGGATCCCAGATCAGGCACCGAAATGCTAGGCCACAAGCTGCCCCAAGAAGGGACTATGTCGATA
Organism: uncultured Ramlibacter sp.; assembly: GCA_964620025.1. Lineage (GTDB taxonomy): Bacteria > Pseudomonadota > Gammaproteobacteria > Burkholderiales > Burkholderiaceae_C > RAM1. The sequence goes on from CAZUJD010000065.1 coordinate 6,493, forward strand.
TCTTCGAGTCCGTCGATCCGAGGCTTGTAGCATTCGCCGAGGTAGGAGAGATTGTGGCGACGAAGGCCTAACCCCTCGTATATGGACTCCCCCTCAACGGCAAGAGGCTGATCGATAGATTGGCTGTGGGGAAACACCTGCAGTCGTATATCCGGCATCTGTTGTGGGATCGAATGCGTACCGCGCCGACATGGAATCTGCGTCACCGATGCGCCAGTCGCTACGAACGGCAGGCAAGCTGCCAGAAGAGTTGTCGGCGTCTTTCGATGCAGGGAGGACACTGGTAGCCATGATGGTCGATCAATCTCGTCGCAAGCGTTGGATGGGTGTTCACTCAACCTGACGCGCTATGGCAGTCAATGCTTGGCCGCTCCAGGCGCCGGTTGCATGATGCCTACCGCGTCCAGGCGTCGTCCGCCTCCGCGCGCAGGTTAGCTCGAACGTCAGGCCGCAGGGGACGCATCGTGGCAATCAACATGTACTGCGACGATCGTCGTCAGGCCTTCCAGCATCAGGACGATTTCATGTTTGAATTGGCAAGGCAAGAACGGCACCTCTACCCCGTCCTGCTCAAAATATGGGCTCGGTACTACTCGGATTTCCGCTGTATTCGAAGGAGGCGGCTGCCTTGGTGCATGGGCTACTGGATCTCCATGATCGAAACTAGTTGCCGCTCACGTTCGGCGTCAGTCGTCGCAATCGGCAAACGCCATGCCCCCTGTGTGACGATCATTGTCAAGGAGAACAAATGGAGCTTGAAGCGGTAAGAAAGTTGGCACTATCGCTGGCAGAAGTCACTGAAGAGCCGCACCATGACTTTGGTTCGTTCCGTGTCCGGGGCAAGATCTTCGTGACCGTGCCACCGGGTGAACAGATCATTCATGTGTTCTTGCCTGAACCGATCCGCGAGAAAACGCTGGCGATCTATCCAGACTGCACCGAGAAGCTGCTTTGGGGTCAAAAAGCTCTCGGGTTGCGGGTTTGGCTGCGCAGGGCTCCAGCACCTGTGGTCAAGGAGCTGATCAAGCATGCCTGGGAACACAAAGCGCCCAAGTCTCTCGTTGCGGCGTCAAACGCAAAGGCCTAGGCGCGAGCGCTGGTCGGCAGGCGACGTCCAATCCTTGCCTCGGGTAGACGTGGAGAAGACGAGCCCATCCAAACCGGGGCATGCTTGTCGTGCAATACGCTAGCCTTCAGAATTCACGCATCCCGGCCCTGAACACCATGAAACACGCACTCGCCACTTTCTGCGCCCTCCTGATGTTTGCCGGCTCGGCCACCGCGCAAAACCTTCGCGTTCTTACGACCGGTGCCTTCAAGCAGGTCGTCGTGGCGCTCGTGCCCGCGTTCGAGGCCAGTGCCCGCGTCAAGGTCGAGGTACTTTCCGATACGGCGGGCGCCCTGACCCAACGCATCCAGAACGGCGAGCGCTTTGATCTCGTCTTCCTCACGCCTGCCGGGCTCACTTCGCTTTCTCGCCAGGGGCTGGTTGATCCCGCAAGTGTCAAGCCGGTGGCGCGGGTCGCGATCGGTGTGGGTGTCCGAACGGGCGCTGCGTCTCCGCCGCTGGAGACAGTCGAGCAGTTCACCCAGGCCGTCCTGGCCGCGCGCAAGGTCGCCTACATCGATCCCGCGTCGGGCGGCTCCAGCGGGATCTACCTGGACGGGCTGTTCATGCGTCTCGGCATTGCCGATTCTGTCCGTGCCAAGGCCGTGCTCGTGCCCGGCGGCTATGCTGCCGAGCGCGTGGCCAGCGGCGAGGCCGATCTGGCCATTCACCAGGTGAGCGAGATCCTGCCCGTACCCGGCGTCACGCTGGCCGGGCTGCTGCCCAGAGACATTCAGAACTACACCACCTACGGTTTCGGCATCAGCACAGCCAGCCGGATGGCAAGCGCCGCCGCATCGTTCGGCGCAGCAGCTGTCGCCAGCGAGGCCACGGCGTTGATTCACGCCAAGGGCATGGAGCGGCCCCAGTAACTGCACGGGTCGTCCATAGGCTTTCGGGTGACAGCCGAGCACTCGCCCGAGCCGGCCCGCGTCGGCCAGCCGCCGCTCGCGGCAGAGTTTCATCGCCAATGCGCAAAGGCATCTGTATGCAGCTACCCATTTCCATGCATATCTGCATTCCTGTCGGTTGGTTGTTGCCCGCTTGAGCTGGTTTGCAGGCATTCTGGCTCACACGTTGCCGGTGGCTTCGACTTGACGTTGCAGCGACCCGACGTTTCACGCCGGCGGTCTCATCTACTTGTAGGAGAAACAGGCGGCGAGACGTTGGTGCGCACGCTGGCGCGAGGCACACTGGGCGGATGCCTGAGGATGTAGGTGGGGCGTGGTCCTTGAGTCAGCCAGGACATCGCCTTGCAGCAGCGAGTGCGCTCTATCGTCTGCGTGCCCAGGAGATCCAGAAAATTCCATCACTAACGGAGGACCGAAGTTGAAATATCTGATAGCTGCCTTGGCAGCATGCGTGGCTCTCTCGGGATGCATGTCACCCAAATCCTTTGTCGATCCGACTTTTCCCAAGGTGACCTATGAAGAGATCAAACGCAGCCCATCCCCACCAAAAGTCGTCCTCACGACCCAGTTTCAACGCCATGGAGAGCACTTTCCCAAAGCGGACTCAACTCTTCGCGATAGCGCCGAACGGGTGCTCCGCGCATCGGGCGCCGTCTTTCCATCGTCCGACGGCAACCAGGGCCAGATCCACATTGTTGTCAACAATATTGGTGAGGACGGCGCCGCCGCCAAGGGTTTCGGAGCCGGTCTGACGTTTGGAATTGTTGGCACCACGGTCATGGATGCATACGAGCTGTCCATCACCATGAAAGTCGGCCAGCGAACGTTCTCCAGACAGGCAGTCAGGCATGCCATCCACACAACGATCGGCAATGCGTCCACGCCACCGGGCGTAGAAACAGTTCCCATCAACGTGGCTTTTGACCGTGTACTCGAACAACTGCTGCTGCGGGTTCTCAAGGAATATCAAATCACTTCGGATTCTGCGAGCCTGTGATCCTGTCCTTCAGGAGGCGGCAATCCGTGGCACGGCAAGGTGATCTTGGCAGTTGCCCTGTGATCGCTGCCTCTGAATTGACTGTCTCATGCTCATGAAGTTCAGACAAAACGCAAGCGAGTTCCTGCTGGCAACTGTCGATATTGCCGGCATGCTGTTTTCCATCTCAGGGGCAGCCGTCGTCGCCTTTGTCGGCAAGCTGGTGTTCGCGGTGGTCCTGCTTGCGGTCGCGCTGGGCTTTTTCCTGCGACTGTCGGGGCGCCGCAAGGTTCACATGCCACCACGCGCACCTGGCTGGGTGCGGCCCGTGGCGGGTGTTCTGTCGCTGGTGCAGGTTGCGGTGCTGACGGAGGCTGCCGATCTGCCGGTCCGCTTCAACCAGGCAGGCTTTGAAATGTGGCATTGGGGGCTTGTTGTAGCCGCATTGCTCGCGGCCTACATGCTGAACATGTGGCTGCTCGCAAGCCTGGGCAGGCGCCGAAGAGGTGCGACCCTTGAGCCTTAGGATCCGGATGTTTCGTATTCCTGTTCTCGTTGCGTTCACGGCGGCGCTGGTGGTCGGTTGCGACAGCGCAGAGACGCGCAGGATCGAAGACACGCGCATGCTGCTTGTCGGCACTTGGTCGCATGAAGTGCGGCGCAATGGCGCCAGGATACAGCGTCTTGTTAGCTTGGACGGCGGCGGCAAATTCACCGACCATATCGTTTTGACCGGCGCTGATGGCGCTGTTGAGCGCAAGGAACTGGCCGGTGAATGGTCCTACGACGGTACCAACCTCAAACGCCGGTACCTGCAGGAAAATGGCCGCCAGTTCTCTGGGGGCAGCATGCGCTATACCACCTTCCCGCTAGTCTCGGTCGCTGGCTCCGAGTTGGTCGTCAGCGATACGCTGGAGGGTCGCCAGGTCAGCTATCGCCGCGTCCACGCTGACGCCAGACCTATCGCCCCGCCGCCGCCTTGACTTCCCGCCCCAGGTCAATCACCGACATCGCGTAGTAGCTGCTCCAGTTGTAGCGGGTGATGACGTAAAAGTTCTCGGTGCCCGCCACGTACTGTGCGGGCGCATCGGCACCGTTTTGCAGTTCCACCAGCGCCAGCGGGCCTTCGTGCTTGAGCGCTTCGCCCTCCAGCACCGCGCCCCTGGCCGTGAAGCTGGCCACGCTGAAGGTGGGCAGGATGTCGGGTGCCATCAGCGCGTCCATGTCCAGCTTGCTGTTGTCAAACCGCACGGGGTAGTGCGTGGGCATGCCGGGTTGCCAGTTGAACGCCTTGAAATAGCTGGCCACCGAGCCGATCACGTCGGCCGCGCTGCCGCTCAGGTCGATGCTGCCGTCGCCGTCAAAGTCCACCGCGTATTTCACCCGGCTGCTGGGCATGAACTGCGGCATGCCCATGGCACCCGCGTAGCTGCCCACGGGCAGCAGCGGGTCGGCACCCAGGCGGCTTTGCAGCGTCAAAAACTGTTCCAGTTCGTCGCGGAAGAATTGCGCCCGCTCGGCAGCACGCGGGTGGCTGGCGGGGAAGTTGAAGGCCAGCGTGGCCAGCGCATCCATCACGCGAAACGTGCCCATCTGCTGGCCATAGATCGTTTCCACGCCGATGATGCCCACGATGATTTCGGCCGGCACGCCGTATTCACGCTCGGCTCGCGCCAGGGTGTCTGCGTTGGCGTTCCAGAAGCGCACGCCAGCGCCGATGCGGATGGGGTCGATGAAGCGGCTGCGGTACACGCGCCAGTTCTTCACAAAGCCCTTGGCGGGCGGCTGCATCAGGCGCGCCACGCTGGGCAGGTAACGCGCCTCGCCCAGGGCGCGCCGCACCCAGGCCGGGTCCAGGTCGCGGCGCTGGGCCATGTCGTCGGCCTGGCGCATCACGTCTTCGCGGGTGGCATAGGCCACGGCACCGGCTGGCGCGACCGCCTGCGATGTCTTGACGGCCTTGGCGCGCGCGGGTTTGGTTTTGGCGGCTTGGGCGGGCCATGCCAGGGCCAGGGCTGCAATGCACAGCGCGGCCAGGGTGGGGGGGCGTAGGGTCACTGGGGCCAGGCGAGTTGTTGGTAGTCCTGCTGCAGTTTAGCGAGGCTGGCTTTCGGGTGGCGCGCGTAGCGGTGCGCTTCCAGCTGCAGCAGCCAGTCCACCACGCCTTGCGCCGCGTCGCCAAATTTCGCTTGCGCCACGGCGGCGGTCTGGCGCGGCGGGGCACTGGCCGGCACCACCGCGCCGGCCTGCTGCAGGCGGCGCTGCGCGCGCTGCAGCAGCCGCAGCCAGGGGTCGTGGCGGCTGCGTTCCCACAGCGTCCACAGCGCGCCGCACAGGCTTACGCCCACGATCAGGCCCAGCAGCACATAGCTCAGGTCTTCCCAGCTGGGTGACTTGAAGCCCATGTTTTTCAGCAGGTCCAGCTGCTTGCTCTGGGTGTAGTTCAGCACCCACTGGTTCCAGCGGTTGTTCACGGCCTCCCAGGCGGCGCGCAGGCTGGCGGCCAGCGTGGGGTTGACGGCGCCCAGCGCCGCCGCCACCGCGCCCTGTGGCGGGCGCAGCCGCTCAAACGCGCCTGTGCGCCCTGGTGCCACGGCCGACGTCGGGTCCACCCGCGTCCAGCCGTTGCCGGGCATCCACACCTCGGCCCAGGCATGGGCGTCAGACTGGCGGATCGTCCAGTAGCCGTCCACGTTGTTGCGTTCGCCGCCCTGGTAGCCGGTGACAATGCGCGCCGGCACGTCCAGCCCGCGCATCAGGATCACAAACGCCGACGCAATGTGTTCGCAAAAACCTGCCTTGCGGTCAAACCAGAATTCGTCGGCCGTGTGCTGGCCGTACACCCCGGGGTTCAGGGTGTATTCGTAGCCGCCGCTGCGCAGCCTGTCCATCACGGCCTGCACCAGCGCGGGTGTGTCGGCCGTGGCGTAGCGCGGGTCGCGCCGCAGGTCCAGCGCCAGCTGCAGCGTGCGGGGGTTGAAGCCTTCGGGCAGTTCGCGGTATTCAGGCAGCACGCCCGCGCCGCCCGCCGGGCCGTGGCGAAACTGCAGGTAGCTTTCGGCGCGGTAACGCAGCAGGTCGGTCACCGGCCGGTCTGTCACCCATTGCAGGTCCTGCGTCAGCACGGTGTTCAGGCTGGTCAGTTGCGGTGCATTGGGCGTGACGTCCAGCACCATCAGCCAGGGCCGGCTGCTGGGCTCCAGCGTCACTTCGTAGTTCACCGGCGGGCCGCCTACGTCCAGCCGTGGCGTGCCCAGCAAGCCGGGTGAAAAGCGCGCTGCCAGGCGCGGCTGCAGCGGCTGCCATTGCCAGCTTCTCCACATCTGCATTCAATGCGTTT
>CAZUJD010000066.1:0-12794 GCA_964620025.1 uncultured Ramlibacter sp.
CCGTCCATGCCCAGTTCTTCGGCACGCCGGGCGGAGTCAATGGCCGATGTGACAAGGGCTTCGTACATCACGGACCTGGCATCCCAGGGCGTGGCACGGCGGCTGTTCTCGTCCATCAGGCTTGCCAGCAGTTCCTGGTCCAGGCTGCCCCAGTTGACGCCGATGCGCACGGGCTTGTTCCAGCGCATGGCCGCCTCGATCATCTGGCCAAACTGGCGATCATGCTTGTCGCCCTTGCCGACGTTGCCTGGATTGATGCGGTATTTGGACAGCGCCTCGGCGCAGGCCGGGTACTCGGTCAGCAGACGGTGGCCGTTGTAATGAAAGTCGCCGATCAGGGGAACGTCAATGCCCATGCGGTCCAGCTGCTCGCGGATGTAGGGCACCTGCTGCGCCGCTTCGGGGGTGTTGACCGTGATACGCACCATTTCGGATCCGGCGATGGCCAGCTCCTTGACCTGAATGGCCGTACCGATGGCGTCCACAGTGTCGGTGTTGGTCATCGATTGCACACGCACCGGTGCATCGCCCCCCACGGTCACGATGCGCGAACCCCAAACGGTCTGCGCCTGGCGCGAGCGCCGTGGCTTGGGCGCTGCAGGCTCAATGGGCAGGCAGTTTTGCATTACTTCACCTCAAAGCGGGCCACGTTGTCCTTGGCCACGGTGCCCAGATCAAACGGCTTGCCGCGCACCTCGACCCGAGTGGCATTGGCCCGTCCTACGACCACCGCCAGTGGCAGGGCGCCGCTGGCACCCACCACCTCGCCCGGCGCCAGGGTCTTGCGCACGGCGACTACACCTTTGGCGTCAGTGACCTCCACCCAGGACTCGCCCTGGGTCTTGAAGACCACGATGCCGGTGGTGGGCAAGGGCACTGCGGCGGTCACCACGGCAGTCGGGCTCACCACGGTCGGAGTGGATGTCGCAGCGGTCAACGCGGGCGTCACCGCTGGAGCAGCGCTCACGGCGCTACCCGGCGTAACCACAGCGGTCGGCTGGACGGGCGCCGGCGCTGCCGCGGGGGCAGGCACGGTGACGGCAGGGGCAGTTGCTGCAGGCGCAGGAGCCGCCTCAGGCGCTGGGACCGGCGCTGGCGTCACAGCCACGGGCGCGGAGGTCACTTCAGACTTGCCCGGTGCTGCCGCCTCATCCTGCCGAGCCGAGGGCAGGAATATCAGCACCAGTGCGCCAAGCAGCAGCGCGAATACCGCCAGGAAAACAGGTTTGGACAGCTGGTCAATCCACGAAGGGCTGCGGCCGTCACTGGGTGCCCGGAAGGGTGCGTTGATGCCACCTGTATCGCGCACAAGGCGCGGCGCAGATGTTTGCGGCAGCCGGTCCAGCACCGGGGCCGGGTCCATTTTTAGCGTGCGACAGACACTGGACGCCAAAGCCCTCACAAATACGGCGTCGGGCAGCAGATCCAGACGGTCAGCCTCCAGTGCTTCCAGCTTGCGCACAGGCACCTTCAGCGACACAGCCAGTGCAGCGATGTGCAAGCCGGCCGCTTCGCGCGCTTCGCGCAACAAGGTGCCTGCCGTAGGCCCCGAAGGCTGGTCACCGGACTGCGGCGCCTCCAGCGTTTCAGCGTGCTGCTGCGAATCACTCATCAAAGGCCCCCCGTGTGTACGCCGCTGCTTCCCTGGACTGGGGAAAGCGCTTTTTCAATTGGTCGCCCAGTTGCTCCATGGCCACCCTGTCGTTCATGCGACGCTCGACTTTCACGCCCAGCCAAAGCGACTCGGCGTTGGCCAGGTCGCTGTTGTTCAGGCGGCGGATGTAGAACTGGGAACGCTCGAAATCACCACGCTGGAACAGCAGGTTGGCCAGATTGAATCCCGTCACCGGATTGCCGGCGTCCAGCTCGTAAGCCCGGGCGAGGGTTTTTTCCGCATCGGCCCGCTGCCCGCCACGTACCTGGCACACGCCCAGTGCCATCAGCGTCTTGGCGCGGCCGGTATACAGGGGGTTGGCCATCGCCTGCTCGAACTCTCGGTATGACTCCGCGAAACGCCCCTGCTGGCACAGCAGCCAGCCGAAGTTGTGATGGGAGTTCGCGTCACGGGGATTCAGGGCAATGGCCCGGCGAAAGCTGTCCTCGGCCTGCCGCATGTCGTTCAGGCGCATGTAGATCAGCCCGCGCAGGTTGTAGGCGTCGGGGAAATTGGGGTCGGCGTTGATGACCTGCTTGAGTTCGTCAAGCGCCACATTGGTCTGGCCCTGCTCGAAATAGCCCACGGCAAGCTCCATGCGGATGCGGGCACGCTTGCGGCTTTCGGGTTCGTCGGATTCCGTGAGGATGTCATTGCTTCGGACCCCAGCCGCTTCCCGGGCCGCGCCACCAGCACACCCGGCCAGCGCCGCGCACAGCAGCAGACACGCCCAAATCAGCCGGCGTCCGGCCTCAGTGCATCCACCCCATGCGAGAGCTTTCATGGTTTCAGGGTCTCCTTTGCCTGGCTGGAGGCAGGCTTGACAGGCATCAGCATCACGGTGCGTTGCTGGGCGATACGCTCGCCCACACGGGTACGGTCCCTGACGTCGCCCGCCAACTGGCCGCAAGCTGCATCAATGTCATCCCCTCGTGTTTTACGCACGGTGGTGACGATACCAGCATCGCTGAGGATTTTTGCAAACGCCTGCACCTGTTGTTGCGGCGACCGCAGCAAACCTGAAGCCGGAAACGGGTTGAAAGGAATGAGGTTGAGCTTGCATGACACCCCCCGACCCGCATGATGACGAACCAGTTCCACCAGCTGCCGCGCATGCTCTGGCTGGTCGTTCACGCCATCCAGCATGCAGTACTCAAAGGTGATGAAGTCCCGGGGCGCATGCGCCAGATAGCGGTTACAGGCGTCCAGAAGTTCGGCGAGCGGGTATTTGCGGTTCAGCGGCACCAGGTTGTCGCGCAGGGTGTCATTGGGTGCATGCAGCGAGACCGCCAGTGCCACCGGACAGTCCTGCCCCAGACGATCCATCATGGGTACAACGCCGGAAGTTGAAACCGTGACCCGCCGGCGTGACAGACCATAGCCATGGTCGTCCAGCATGACGCGCAGCGCGGGCACCAACGCAGAGTAGTTCTGCAGCGGCTCACCCATGCCCATCATCACCACATTGGAGATGACTCGATCGGTGGTGGCCAGGTGGCGACGCAGAAAATGCTCGGCGAACCAGAGCTGGGCGATGATTTCGCCAGTGGTCAGGTTGCGGCTGAAACCCTGGTGGCCCGTAGAACAGAAGCGGCACCCCACCGCACAGCCCGCCTGGGAAGATATGCACAGGGTACCCCTGTCGTCTTCCGGAATAAAGACGGCCTCGACAGCGTTGCCGTCACCAACATCGAACAGCCACTTGATGGTGCCATCGGCGGATTCGTGCTGGGTGATGACAGGCAGGGCCTGCAAGTGGGCCGTGGTCTTGAGCTTTTCGCGCAATGACTTGGCCAGATCGCTCATCTGGTCGAAGTCACTGGCTCCCTTCTGATGGATCCAGCGAAACAGCTGGGTGGCGCGAAAACGCTTTTCACCGAGCCGTTCGCAAAAGGCGGCCAAGCCCTCCAGGTCGAAGTCAAGAAGGTTGGCCGTCATCGCATGGGGTTACCCGCTCAGCGCGAGTAAACGTTCATGCCGGGGAAGAAGAAGGCAACTTCCACCTTGGCGGTTTCGACGGCGTCAGAACCGTGAACAGCATTGGCGTCAATGCTGTCGGCGAAATCGGCGCGGATGGTGCCGGGAGCGGCCTTCTTGGGGTCCGTGGCGCCCATCAGGTCGCGGTTCTTGAGGATGGCGCCTTCGCCTTCCAGGGCCTGGATCATCACGGGACCGGAGATCATGAAGTCAACCAGGTCCTTGAAGAAGGGGCGCTCCTTGTGCACGGCATAAAACTGCTCGGCTTCACCGCGCGACAGGTGGACCATCTTGGCGGCGACCACCTTCAGGCCGGCGGCTTCAAAACGGGCATAGATCTGGCCGATCACGTTTTTGGCCACAGCGTCGGGTTTGATGATGGAGAGGGTGCGTTCGATAGCCATTTGAATGTTCTTCCTGAAAACTTGGATATTTTTGCCCCGCGGGCAAAGCCTTGTATTTTAACCTGCGCCAACAGTGCCAGCCGTGATTTCAGCGGCCCCTGCCACCGCGCCGTTGACCCCCACCACCGTTACCGCCATTGCCACCGCCACGTCGGGGGCCTTGTCCCTGGCGCTGGCGGGTAAAACTGTCGGCGCCGATGTAGCCAAACGCGGTCTTCATGGGATCCGGTTGGGCGCCCTGGCCGCCACCCTGACGGTCTGCCCGGTCCTTGCGGCGCTGGCCTGCGCCCTGACCCGCACCAAGGCCGCCAGCCTGGTTGCCCGGGCCCGAAGGGCGCGGCCCACCCGAGCGAGCGCCGCGTCGGCGGTTGTTGCCGTTACGCCCGCCTCGTCCGGCATCGCCGCGCTCATCGCCTTCGAGGCGTGGCGAGCGTTCTTCACCCGCTGCGCCTGCAGCCTGTACCAGCGCCCGGATATCGCGCTCGTCCAGCTCCATCCACCCACCCCGCTTCAGACCGCGCGGCAACATCATCGCGCCATAGCGTATGCGTATCAGGCGGCTGACAGCATGACCTACGGCCTCGAACATGCGGCGCACTTCGCGGTTACGCCCTTCCGAGATGGTCACGCGGTACCAGGTATTGGCCCCCTCGCCTCCGCCGTTCTCGATGGAGCCGAACTGCGCCATGCCATCGTCCAGCTTCACGCCAGACAACAAACGGTCCTTTTCATCATTGTTCAGCGCTCCCAGTACCCGCACGGCATATTCGCGTTCCAGGCCAAAACGGGGATGCATCAGCTTGTTGGCCAATTCGCCGGAGCTGGTGAACAACAACAGGCCTTCAGTATTGAGGTCCAGACGGCCCACGGACTGCCACTTGCCCTGGAACAGCTTGGGCAGGCGGCGGAACACGGTGGGACGGTTTTGCGGGTCATCATGCGTCACGACCTCTCCCACAGGCTTGTGGTAGGCAATGACGCGGGCCGGCGGAGGTGCAATTCGGAAACGGATGGGCTTGCCATTGACCTTGATCTGGTCGCCAAACTGGATGCGCTGGCCGATATGGGCCGGCTCGTTGTTGACCGAAATGCGCCCCTCCAGGATCAGCTGCTCCATCTCGAGACGGGAACCCAGGCCGGCCTGTGCCAGCACTTTGTGCAGTTTGGGCGTTTCGGCCTGAGGCGCCAGCACCCGCTTGGCCAGCGCCACGTCGGGGCTGTCTTCGTCGGCGTCGAACTGACCCGAGACCACGTCTGCAAACTGGATGCCCGGCAGCACCTCACGATCACGTGGCGCGCGTGCACGACCAGCCTCGTGATCATCGTTATCGGTGCCGTCTTCGTCATCCTGCCCCATACCGGACGCTGCGTCGGCATGGGCGCCGGCCACAACGGCGGCGTGCGGCGGCGCCCCTGCGTCCTGGTCAACGGGTTCTTGCGGAATGTGCTCGGGCTCAACGCCCTCGGTGGGTTCGATCATGGGATGTCCCGTGGTGTGGGTTCGGCGTCTGCGGGAGCGCCGGATGCCGGATTGGCGTCAGCGGGGGCTTCGTCGTCTTGGTCCGCGGGTTCAGGAGCGTCCATGGGCAAACCAGGCTGCACGTCGTCAACGGGTCCCGTCAGGGACTCCAGCACGCTGGCCTGTTCGGTCGGGCTGCCCAGCTCGGGCAACTGGTCCAGCGACTCCAGCCCCAGGTCATCCAGGAACTGTCGGGTGGTGGCAAACAGGGCGGGCCGCCCAGCTGCTTCGCGATGTCCGATCACTTCAACCCAGCCGCGGTCTTCCAGCTGCTTGATGATGAGCGTATTGATCGTGACACCGCGGATGTCCTCCATGTCACCGCGCGTGACAGGCTGGCGATAGGCAATGATTGCCAGTGTTTCAAGCGTGGCACGGGTGTACTTGGGTGGCTTTTCCGGATGCAGGCGGTCCAGGAACTCGCGCAATTCCGGCCGGCTTTGAAAGCGCCAGCCGCTGGCCACACTGACCAGCTCGACGCCTCGCTGCGCCCAGTCGTTTTGCAGGTCCTGCAACAGGATCTTGATGGTGTCGGCGCCCAGTTCGTCGTTGAAAAGTACGCGCATCTCCCGCACCGGCAGGGGTTGCTGGGAACAGATCAACGCGGTTTCGAGGACGCGCTTGGCATCCGCCGTATTCATGGTCAGGTTCCGGGACAGGCGCCAGCTGGCGCAATGAACAAAGGGGGCAAGGTGGACTGATCCCACGGCGCCGGCTTCAACCTTCAGGTTTCGCGGCGCGAGCCCCTGTCGGCAGGGGCCTGGCTTTCCAGCCATTGAGCCTCATTGTAACGCAGGCCCCAACTGGCCAACGCCTGGCACAGGTCGGCGGGCAAGGGTGCCAAAAACGACAGGGACTCGCCGGTAACAGGATGGTCGAAGGCCAGTCGAAATGCATGCAGTGCCTGGCGTGTCAACCCGGCAGCGGGCGCGCCCCCATAGGTTTCATCGGCCACCAACGGGTGGCCGATGGACGCCATGTGAACGCGGATCTGATGGGTGCGACCGGTGTGCAGGGTACAACGCACCCAGCAACCGTGCGTCATGTTGTCCAGCAGATCAATGTCAGTGCGGGCCGTCTTGCCGCCCTGGTGGTCGAGATCGACCACGGCCATGCGCAGGCGGTTTCTCGCATCGCGACCGATCGCGGCATCCACCTGCCGGTGCGCCGCACCCGTCCAGGACCGGTGGCCCAGCGCCACGTACTGGCGGCTGACCTGCCTGGCAGCAATCATCTGCACCAGTGCGTCCATGGCGGCACGCGTACGGGCGACCACCATCAGGCCGCTGGTGTCCTTGTCCAGCCGGTGCACGATGCCGGCGCGTGGCAGCAGCCGCGCCTGGGGATCACGCGCCAAAAGGCCGTTGAGCAAGGTGCCCTGCCAGTTTCCAGGCGCCGGGTGCACAACCAGGCCCGCCGGCTTGTTGATCACGCACAGATGCTCGTCTTCATAGACCACGTCCAGCGACATCGCCTCCGGCAAGAACGCCTGGCTTTGTGGGGTCGGCCGCAATTCGATGGTCCCGCGATCACCAGCCCTGACCCTGGCAGATGCCTTGACCACCGGCTTGCCGTTCAGCTTGACGGCACCCGCCTCGATCAGCTGCTGCAGGTAACTGCGGGAAAATTCCGGCGCCAGCGCCACAAGGGCGCGATCCAGCCGCTGGTCGTGAAGTGCAGCGCCGATCACCAGCGGGCGCAGTTCGACATCGGGCCCGGCTTCGGCTGGCTCGTCATGCAGTTCCTGCAGGGTCTGCACCGGCAGGTCCGTCGATATAATCGTTTTGAGTTGTTCCAAGAAAGTTGCCACTGATGCCTAGCGCCAAATTATCGGTCGTCCCCCGCCTGCTGCTGGCGGGCGCAGTGGCAGTGCTCTTGCAGGCCTGCTCATCCACCACTGTGGACCCGACTGGCGCCTGGAGTCCCAACAAGATCTACTCCGAGGCCAAGGCCGAGCTGGACGGCGGCGCCTTCGACAAGGCCATTCCGCTTTTTGAAAAGCTCGAAGGCCGTGCGGCCGGAACGCCGCTGGCGCAGCAGGCCCAGCTTGAGCGCGCCTACGCCTATTACAAGTCCAACGAGCAGGCCCAGGCCATTGCCACGCTGGACCGTTTCATGAAATTGCATCCAGCCAGCCCGGCACTGGACTATGCGCTGTACCTCAAGGGCGTGGTCAATTTCAATGACAACCTGGGCTTGTTCTCGTTTGTATCGCGCCAGGATCTGTCAGAGCGCGACCAGAAGGCGGCCAAGGAGTCCTTTGAGGCTTTCCGGGAACTGGCCACGCGTTTTCCCGATTCGCGCTATACCCAGGACGCCCGCCTGCGCATGACCTATATCGTCAATTCGCTGGCACAGTACGAAGTGCATGTCGCGCGCTTTTACTACAGCCGCGGCGCCTACCTTGCCGCCATCAACCGTGCGCAAGCAGCGCTGGCCGACTACCGCGATGTGCCTGCCCTGGAAGAAGCCCTCTACATCATGACCCGCTCGTATGACGCGCTGGGCATGACCCAGCTGCGCGATGACACCCGCCGCATCATGGAAAAGAATTATCCGCGCAGCGAATTCACCAGCGGCGGCTTCAAGTCCACCCAGAATCCGTGGTGGAAGTTCTGGTAGCCGCCAGACTGTCCAGCACCTCGTCAAATTCAGCGCCCGCCTGCAGTCTTCGCATGGGCGGCAGCGCGGCCAGCAGCCTGCGACCATAGCCCATGGTCACCAGCCGTGTGTCGCACACCACCAGCACGCCCTGGTCTGACTCCCGACGAATCAGCCGGCCTGCCCCCTGCTTGAGCGCCACGGCGGCTTCAGGCACGAAGTAATCATTGAAAGGGCTGCGGCCTTCTGCTTCCAGACGGCGAGTTCGCGCCTCCACCAGTGGATCGTTGGGCGGCGGGAACGGCAGCTTGTCAATGATCACCAGCTGCAATGCATCGCCTGGCACATCGACCCCTTCCCAAAACGACGCCGAGGCCACCAGCACGCAGCCCGGCCGGCCTGACCCGGCGCCTTCGCGAAAACGCTCCATCAGGCGTCGCTTGGGCCACTGCCCCTGGACCAGCACTTCAACTTCGCCCGTCGTCTCAAACCGGGTCTGCAGAGCCTCGCCAATGGTACGCAGCGCCCGCAACGTCGTGGTCAGGACCATGGTCGCACCGCCCAGCCGCTGCACCGCGTCGCCGGCCAGCCGGGCCACCTGCAGGCTGTGTGCCGGGTCATTCGGCCTGGGAAGTTCGCGGGGCACGTACACGGCCGCCTGCGTGGCATAGTCAAACGGACTGCCCACCTGCAGGACCTGGGCTTCGGTCAGGCCGCAAGGCTCGGTAAACCAGCGCAGCCGTGCGTCGTCTCCCAGGGTGGCCGAAGTGAATATCCATGCGCGGCGGGGCTCGCCGGCGGCAGCAGGATCGTCTTCGCGTAGCAGCTTGCTGCGCACGGCGCTGGCAATATCCAGGGGAGATTCGATCATGCGCAGCTGCGCACCCACGTCAGCCCATCGCACCGAGCCCGGCGCGCAGGCGCCGGCAAACTGACTGGCACGCTGCATCAATGCCGCAGCGCGTTCATGAAGTCGGACAAAATCAGGAGCCATCTCGCTCACCGTGTCCAGTGCGGCCAGGGCTTCACCGCAAGCCTGCTGCAGCATCTGCAACGACTGGTGCCAGGCCGCAGAATCGGCCTGTTCAGGGGCCTCGTCTGTCCAGCGCAGCCGGGCTCCCGGGGCCGTGCGGCCCACCGCCATGCGTACGTCACGGGCTGCCCGTTCGGTCCCCGACGCCAATTGCTGCCAATCGGCCAGCCCGCGCGCCAACTGCAAGCCGGCGGCCAGCATGTCGCGTGCGAAGTCGATCACCTGGCCGGTGCCGAGTTGCGCGCCCAGAAACTGCACGCCCGTTTCGTTGAGCTGGTGCGCCTCGTCAAAGATTGCCACACGAACCGTCGGCAGCAGCTCGGCCATGCCGGATTCGCGAACCGCCAGGTCGGCAAAGAACAGGTGATGGTTGATCACCACCACATCCGCAGCCAGGGCCTCGCGCCGGGCCTGGTTGACGTGACATCCCCGGAATTTGGGACAGTTGGAGCCCAGGCAGTTGTCTCGGGTGGAGGTCACCAGGGGAATCAGGGGCGAACGCTCATCAAGCCCGGGCAGCTCGGCCAGGTCACCGGTGCGGGTGAGGCGAGCCCATTCTTCTACCTTGGCCAGCGTTCGAACGGCAGTCCGGTCCGGCAGCGTGGCGTCCTGGCGGGCCAGTTCCATGCGATGGGTGCAAAGGTAACTGCCCCGGCCCTTGAGCAGCGCCGTACGCACGGGCAGTCCCAGCGCCTGCACCAGTCGCGGCAGATCACGGCCGAACAACTGGTCCTGCAGGGTTTTGGTGGCGGTAGACAGCAGGATGCGTTCGCCACTGAGCAGGGCCGGCACCAGATACGAAAAGGTCTTGCCAACACCGGTGCCAGCCTCCACCACCAGCGCCCCGCCCTGCTCCACCGTGCGCGCAACGGCCAGCGCCATTTCGGTCTGGCCGCTGCGCGGACGGAATTGCTCTGCGGCGCGCGACAACACACCATCCGGCGCGAAGGCTTCGCGCACCGTGTCTTGCAATGCCGTCATCAGTCGCCGCCGGCCCGCCCCAAGGCGACGGCGCCCCCTTTGAGGGGCAGCGATTCGCGCGCAGTGGGGTAACGTGAGTGCATCATGGCTATGCGGGCTCTTTGGGGTCCAGTGACAGTTCCAGCCGCGAGATCTGGTCGCGCAGTGCCAGTCGACGCTTTTTGAGCCTGCGCACCATGAGCTCGTCCACGGGAATTTCGTGGGCCAGCCGGTCGATCAGGGCATCCAGATCACCGTGTTCTATGCGCAATTCGATCAATCGGCGCTCGGGAGAATGCAGGTTGGAGTCCAAAAATACGTCTTCCGGGCCGGTTGCAGCAGGTTCGCTTGATAATACGTGTTTCAGGGGGATTTATCGAGCGCCCCCGTGACCAACAAAGGCGCCGGGTTCCAACCATATGAGCAAAGGCTACCGACTTACCGCTTCAACGGGCATCCACAAGGGTGACCGTGAATACCAGCAGGACCAGATCGCCCTGCTCAGTCACCCGCGCGTGACCGGGTGCGTTCTGGGCGTGGTGGCTGACGGCATGGGCGGTCGCAGCGGCGGTCGCAAGGCATCCGATCAGGTCATGATGACCGCCAAGCAGTTGTTCGAGCGGTATTCGCCAGAACACGACGACACGCCCTCCATGCTCAAGCAAATGGTTCAGGAGGCCCACATCGTCATCAAGCTGACGGCCATTTCCTCCGAGCAGGAGCCGCACAGCACGATTGCTGCTTTCCTCATCAACCCCGCGGGCGATTGCCATTGGGTGCATGCGGGTGACTCCCGCGTCTACCACTTCCATGGCAACAAGCTGGTCAAGCGCACCATGGACCATTCCTATGTGCAAACCCTTGTGGACAAAGGCGAGATCTCGGAAGAGGAAGCCAACGTTCACCCCCAGTCCAACATCCTCATGGGCTGTCTGGGCACCGAGGACGATCCACCGATTGATGTGCACTTCATTCCGCAACTGCGGCCTGGCGATGTGCTGATGGCCTGCAGCGACGGTGTCTGGCATTACTTCAGCCCCAACGAACTCGGCTCGGTGCTGTCGTCTTTGTCTCCACGCGAAGCGACGGAATTCCTGATCGACAAGGCCCGCTCGCGCGGACGTGGCGGTGGCGACAACCTGTCGCTGGTCATTGTCAAGCTGGAACCACTGGACTCGCTCTGAAGCGTGCCCTTGCCGGCCTCAGGTTGCCGGTACCGGCAGCGATTTGGCCGGCGGTTTGGTCCGCTCAAGTCGGCGCTTTTCAATCCGCTGTTTGCGCACCCGGGCCTCTTCCAGCTTCTCCTGGCGTTTGCGGATCGCTGCGGCATCGGAAGCGGGGGGCGCCGAGGGCACTGCGTCTGCACCCGCCTGAGGCACCGGCGGGCCACCGGCCGGCGGCGCTGCACCAGTGGCCTTGCGTACACCCCGTTCCTGACGCTGTGCCGTTTCCTCCAGTGCACGGGCCCGTTGCTGGGCCGCGCGCTGCTGGTTCTCAGCGGAGCCGCGTTCGTCAAGCCGCTGACGCTGCGCGGCGCCCTTGCGCCGCCGCTCGTCATCGTTGAGCGTGATTTCCTGGCGCCGCAAATCGGCCAGCGCCTCGCGCCGCACCGCCTTGGCACTGTTGACACAGTCTTCAACAGCGAAGCGCCCATAACAGGCTGACTGCGCTTCGGTAAAACGTCGCTCGGCGGCCTGGCGCTCGGTTGCGATTCGTGTGCGTTCCTGCGCTGCCTGCTGGGCGCCGCCGTCCTGGGCCGGCGCCTGGGCAGCCGCCAGAGCAAGGGCCATCAACAAGGGGGCGGTCAGGCGCAACTTCATGTCAGTCGAGTATCCACCAGGCGCCGGTCCAGGGCGAGGAACTCGGCGGATTGCATTTCGTTCAGGCGCGAGATGGTACGAGGGAATTCGTGCGCCATCGGGCCTTCGGTGTAGAGCGCTTCGGGAGGTACTTCCGCCGACATGATGAGCTTGACGCGCCGGTCATACAGCACATCCACAAGCCAGGTAAAGCGGCGGGCCTCCGACGCATGACGCACAAACATCTGCGGTACGTCTGACAGCAGCACCGTATGAAACTGGGTAGCGATTTCCAGGTAGTCGTTTTGCGACCGGGGCCCGCCGCACAGGCCCTTGAAGTCAAACCAGACGACGCCACCAGCCTTGCGGCGGGCACGGATGTCGCGTGCCTCGATGTGCAGCACCGGGTCTTCATCGTGGCTTTCCGCCAGCCTGGTAAAGGCTTCATCCATCTGCGCGTCGGCCTCGGGCCCGAGCGGCGTGTGGTAGAGCTTGACTTGCTCCATGGTGCGACGCCGGTAGTCGGTGCCGTTGTCCACATTGATGACCTGCAACCGGTCATTGAGCAGCTGGATGGCCGGCAGGATACGGTCGCGGTGAAGACCGTTGGGGTACAGGTCGTCGGGCCGGAAATTGGACGTGGTGACGAAACCGATGCCATTGTCGAACATGGCTGCCAGCAAGCGATGAAGAATCATGGCGTCAGTGATGTCCGCCACATGGAATTCGTCGAAGCACACCAGCCGGTAACGCCTGGCCATGCGCCGGGCCAGTTCGTCCAGCGGGTTGACCGTGCCCTGCAGTTCCGACAGTTCACGATGCACCTCACGCATGAACTCATGGAAGT
>CAZUJD010000067.1:0-12503 GCA_964620025.1 uncultured Ramlibacter sp.
CGCCGATCTGCAGCGGGATCATCCAGTTCGCGAAGCCGACGAAGGCCGGCATGATCGCGCCGAACACCATGATCAGGCCATGCATGGTCGTCAGGGAGTTGAACAGCTCGGGGTTCACCACCTGCAGGCCGGGCTGGAACAGCTCGGCGCGGATCAGCAACGCCAGAACGCCGCCGAACATCAGCATGAAGAACGAGAACAGCAGGTACAGCGTACCGATGTCCTTGTGGTTGGTCGCAAAGACCCAGCGGCGCCAGCCCGCGGGGGCGTGGTCGTGATGGTCATCGTGGGCGTGATGGTCGAGGACTGCACTCATCTTGATTTCCTTGATTGTTCCGTTACGCCTGCGGCTTACTTGCTGCGCTGGGCCAGCACTTCAGCCGGCTGCACAAGCTGGCCGGTCTTGTTGGACCAGCTGTTCTTGGTGTAGGTGGTGACGGCCGCAATGTCGGTGTCGGACAGTTGCTTCCAGGCCGGCATGGCGCCGTTGTTCTGGCCCTTGAGCAGAACCTGGATCTGCTTGGCATGGTCGGCATCCTTCACCACGGCTGCACCGTCCAGCGGCTTGATGGGGCCGGCGCCCTTGCCATTGGCCTGGTGGCAGGCCGCACAGTTGGCAGCGTAGACCTTCTCACCACGCTTCATGATGTCATCCAGCGTCCAGACCTTGGACGGGTCATCCAGCTTGGCGGCCATCTTTTTCTTCTCGACTTCGACCCACTTGGCATAGTCCTCGGCGGACACCACCTTCACGTGGATGGGCATGTAGGCATGCTCCTTGCCGCACAGTTCCTGGCACTGGCCGTAGAAATCGCCGGTCTTTTCAGCACGGAACCAGGTGTCGCGAACAAAACCGGGAATCGCGTCCTGCTTGATGCCGAACGCCGGCACGGCGAACGCGTGGATCACGTCATTGGCCGTGGTGATGATGCGGACCTTCTTGCCCACGGGCACCACCATCGGGTTGTCAACCTTGAGCAGGTAGTTGTCCGGCACGTCGCCCTTGGCACCGTTGTTGGACATTTCGCGGTGCGTGTTGTCCAGCGTGGAGATGAAGGAAATGCCCTCACCCTCACCCTTGAGGTAGTCGTAGCCCCATTTCCACTGGTAGCCGGTGGTCTTGATCGTCAGGTCGGCGTTGGTGGTGTCCTTGGAGGCCACCAGCACCTTGGTGGCCGGCAGGGCCATCAGGATCACGATGATGAAGGGAATGATGGTCCAGATCACCTCGACCGTCACCGACTCATGGAAGTTGGCAGGCTTGTGGCCGACCGACTTGCGGTGCTTCCAGATCGAATAGAACATGACCGCGAACACGGCAATGAAGATCACCGTGCACAGGATCATCATGAAGTTGTGCAGCCAATGCTGCTCTTCAGCGATCCGCGTGATCGGCGGGTGCAGGTTGAGCTGGCGCACTGCGGGGCCGCCGGGCAGGTCGTTGACAGCCCACGCCGCCGTGCTGAACCAGGCGCCTGCGGCAATGCCCAGGTTCAGCAGCAGTGAAGCCAATTTGCTGGTAATGCTCTTCATCGTGTTCACTTCTTCATTGCCTCAAATTAACCAACCACGCCCCGCCGCCGGGGCCTGACCCTGCAACCGTCAAGCGGCGCGCAAGGCCATCCGTATCTCTCGCGCCAGCGCCGGACGCAATTCGGGGCGCACATAGCGCCCCACATTCACCGACCGCCCCCGCGCCGACAGCGCTATCAGGGAACGATCCCCCGCGCAGGGCTCAACACGAACCCAGTCGCGATCGAATTCAGCCCGCTCCAGCCGGCCAGCGTTCTCCAGCTCGACCACCAGCTGCCGCCCGGACAGCGAAATCCGCTCCCCGTCAGTGGCATGCCGGCAATACACCAGGAATGCTGCACCGACCGCGGCCAGCTCCAGCGAAGCAAACGGCAGCACCAGCTTGGCCCCCTGAAACCAGAAAAATGTTCCTATTCCCAGCGACACAACGCACAGCGAGCCATACAGCCAACCCAATTGGGCGGGAGTGACCGAGCAATTGCGTTTCAGGAACCAGTGGGTGTGCTGGCCCGAGACGGTGGCGAAGCGGAATACTGGATTCGGCACAGGTGACGCTCACAAACTCAACCGGGAATTGTAGCGCGGGTTTACCCCCGAGCCCGTTCGCGGGGCATCGGCCGGGCAGCTCACGACGCGCCCCGGCCCGTGCGCAGCATGGCGCGCATGTCCTGCAGGCTCACCGCACTCTGTTCGCTGACCCGGGCGCGGGGGGCCGCCTTGAGCGCGTGGCCGTAGATGACTTCGAAGGTCAGCGCCAGGCGTCCCTGATCGGCCGGGCGTGCCAGCCGGGCCGCCAGTTCATGCTCCAGTGCGGCTTTCCATCGCCGCCCGCGCAGACCGGTAAAGCGGTCGCGGTGCAGGTTGGCCCCCAGACCGCGAAGTTCAGACAGCAGGCGCTGGGGCGATTCCCATGTCAGGACAATCCGCTCCATGTCCATCACCGGCTCGGAAAATCCGGCCTGGACCAGCATGTCGCCCCAATCGTGCATGTCGGTGAACTCATGGGCTGGCGGTGGCCAGCCCATGGCCTCGTAGACGGGCCGCAATTCGCGCAGGGTGTCCGGCCCCAGGGCCGAAAACATCACAAAACCGTCGACGGCCAGGGCCCGGTGCCATCGGGCAATGAGCGCCTGCGGGTCCGCCGCCATGTGAAGCGCCATGTTGGCCCAAAGCATCTGGGCGGCGCCGTCGCCCGGTTCGGCCAGGCGTGTCCTGCCGCCACGCCAGCGCGCCAGGCTCAACGCCGACGGCACCAGCGCGCGTGCCGCAGCGAGGGCAGGACCGTCGGTTTGCGGCTGCACGACAAAGCAATCAGCCTGCGGATAACGACGCGTCAACAATTCGTGCGCCTGCAGGCCACCCCGTACGGCGTCCCAATGCACCCAGGTGCGGGGTTGCAGCCGGATCCACTGCAGGCGATCCTCCATGCGCCGGGCCACCTCCTCGTGCAGCCACGGAGAAGCTGCAGGCGCGGCCTGTGCCCAGCGCCAGGCGGCAATCGGGTCAATGGTCGGGGGGCGGGTATCGGCCAAGGTCGGCTCTTGTTGCAGATGCGGCGAGTATATTGAGCCCATGCTGCGCGAGCTGTTAGCAAGGACTTGGGACGCCCTGCCGGGCCAGTGCGCGATTTGCCGCCGCTGGCCGGCCAGCACGCTTTGCGAAGCCTGTGTTGCCCGCTTCGCCCAGCCCGTGCTCAGGTGCGCCACTTGCGCCCTGCCGGTGCCGGCCGGCATCGCCCGCTGCGGTGCTTGCCTGCGCGACCCGCCGCCGCTGGACAGCTGCATTGCCGCTGTGGCCTGGAGCTTCCCGTGGTCGGCGGCGATTGCCAGCTTCAAGTTCGCCGGCCAGCCCGGCTGGGCCGCCACCTGGGCCACCCTGCTGCGCAGCGCCCCCTGGGCTGAGCCGGCGCTGGATGCTGCCGATGCTGTGGTACCCATGCCGCTGTCGGTACAGCGTCTGCGCGAACGCGGCTTCAACCAGGCGCATGAGATCGCGCGCCGGTTGGCGCCGGCCAAAACAGATGCGCAGACCCTGGTGCGCATCCGTGACACAGCGCCCCAGCGCTCACTGGACCGCGAGGGCCGGTGGCGCAATGTACGCGGCGCCTTTGCCGTGGAGCCATTGAACGCGGGCCGCGTGAAAGGCCGCCGGCTGCTGCTGGTGGACGACGTGATGACCAGCGGTGCTTCGCTGCACGCCGCAGCCCTGGCATTGCGACAGGCCGGTGCGGCCGCAGTCAGCGCGCTGGTTCTGGCCCGCACCGATGAAGCCTAGGCACACTGGCGCCATGTTCCATATTGTTCTTGTCGAACCCGAGATCCCGCCCAACACGGGCAACGTTATCCGCCTGGCGGCCAACACCGGCTGCACGCTGCACCTGGTGGAGCCACTGGGCTTTTCAATGGAAGACCGGCTGATGCGCCGCGCGGGGCTGGACTATCACGAGTACGCCCAGGTCCATCGCCATGCCAGCTGGCAGGCGCTGTTGGACGCGCACCAGCCGCCCGTGGATCGCCTGTTTGCGATGACCACGCGTGCCACGCGCCAGGTCCATGAGGTCGCTTTCCGCCCCGCAGACTGGCTGGTGTTTGGCGCCGAAACACGCGGACTGCCACCAGCCCTGCGCGACGCCCTGCCGCCGGCGCAGTTGCTTCGCCTGCCCATGCGGGCCGGCCAGCGCAGCCTGAACCTGTCCAACGCCGTGGCTGTCACGGTGTTCGAGGCCTGGCGGCAAAACGGCTTTGCCACATAGCTTGGCCATGTAAGCAACGCACTGGCGTGCAACCAGCCGTTGCGCCAGCGCCCCACGGCATCCTTACAGCTACATCCGCAACCTCTGGTTGCACGGCCACGCCCGCCCCTGCCTACAGTCGGCCGCGTGTTGTACACATCCAAGGATCACGAACATGAAGCGACTGAATTACCTGGCTGGCGTGGCGCTGGCCTTGACGGGCATGGCATCCACCGGGGCGTTTGCCGCGCCGGCCTGGGGGCCGTCGGGAGAAGCCAGTTATGAGGAGCACCAGGCCCAGCCAGTGTCGCACTACACACGAGCGCAGGTGCAAACGGCCTACCTGCAGGCGGCCGCTGCCGGGATGCTGCCACGCACCGCTGAAGTCGTGTCCGAATCACCGGCGGAGCTGGTACTGGCTGCAACGCCCATGCCAATGACCATGGCCGCGGCAACACCCGCGCAGGAGCCCGCAGCCGTCACGGCACCGGCACCGGCATCGGCACCGGAACAGACGCTTTCGTATGCATCGCCGCCCGATGCGCAGGTGCTGGCCCGCAACCTGACCAGTCGCGCAGGTGACGCTGATTTGCCTGTCCCCGGCCTGCCCCAGGCGCCGCTGCAGGCCAGCCCGGACATGATCAGCAAAGACCAGGATCTGGCCCTGTCAGAGGGCGAAGAGCAGGTGGCCGGCGACGCCACGCGCGGGACGCTGGCGCAGCAATAACCCCGACAGCCCCTGTTATTAGCGCGGCTAATGCCGCTGTAGTTGAAGACGCCCGCGGATGCGGGTGTCTTTTTGCCCATTTACTTTAAGCTTCAATTATTTAAAATTGTGTATCTGCAGGGCATGCAGCCCCGCGTCCGGCGCGAAGACCCCACCGCGCAACACCCCACCACGTAGCAAATGACAGCCCACAAGGCTGTGGAGCACCCCCGTGATCATGGCCATGAGAAAAGCATTCGGTTTCGCCGCGTCCGCCCACCAGGGCGACTACGCCGGCAGGGCGGCATTCGCCATCAAGATGCCGCTGACCGAGATACGCCATCGCCTGCGCAGCGTGCTGGCCGACTGCACGGCCCTGGACGCGCAACGCCTGCAGTTCAAGGTGCAGGCCGCCATGTCGGCGCAAGAGCTGTGGATGCTGCGCAGCGACCTGTATGAATGCGTGGCGCGCCATCACAGCCAGTCCGAGGCCGCGCAGCGCATCAATGCCCTGTTGCCCTGCTTTGACGGCTGGCTGCCGTCGCGCCAGCTCGTTCGCATCTGAGGCCGGCCGCTCAGAGCGTCTGCGGCGCAAACTCCGACAGGAAATCCAGGAACGCCCGCGTGCGCGCGGGCATGAACTTGCGCGTGGGCAGCGCCGCATAGATCGTGAAGCGCCCGAACATCCATTCGGGCAGCACATGCACCAGCGAGCCGCGCGCCAGGTGCGGCGCCACCAGCAGGCGCGACAAGAACGTGATGCCCGCGCCGTCCAGCGCCGTGCGCAGCAGCACGTCAAAACTGGTGGTCTGCAAGGCGGGCGCCCAGTCCAGCTCGACCGGGCCGCCGCCGCCGTCCGCCGGCACCAGGCGCGTGCGTCGGCCGCTGTGGGCGGAGCTTTGCGGCCACTGGAACTTCAGGTAGGTGTGGCGCAGCAATTCCTGGGGTGTGACCGGCGTACCGGCGCGCGCGAGGTACTGAGGCGATGCGCAGGCAATCCAGTCGGTGGAGGCCAGCGGGCGCGCCACGATGTCTGCGTCAAAGCCTTCGTCCACCACCAGGAAGGTCACGTCGTGCTCCTCAATGCGCGACTGCGGGAACGGGTCGATCGCCAGATCCAGCAGCACCCGGGGGTGGCGGGCATGCCAGGTGGCGATGCGTGGCGACAGGTAGTACGACGCCAGCACCGGCGTGGCCAGCACATGCAGTGTGCCCTGCAGCTCGCGCGTGTGCTCGGCGGCCGCCGCTTCGGCATCGTCCACGTCGTGCAGGATGCCGCGCACCCGGTGCAGGTAGGCCTCGCCCGCATCGGTCAGGGACAGCTTGCGCGTGGTGCGCTGCAACAGCCGTGCACCCAGCAATTCTTCCAGTGCCGCCACCGTGCGGGTCACGGCGGCGGGCGACATGTCCAGCGCGCGGGCAGCCGCGGCGAATCCGCCTTCGTCCACCACACGCTGAAAAACCTTCATCGACAGGAAGCGATCCATTTTGCAACGAATTTGATACAAATGATTTTATTATTGCAAATACTGGAATGTTCAATTGATAACCATGAAGTCTCCAAAAGACGTCTGACTGCGTAAAGTCCACACCATCGATGAGAAAGAAGCGCCCTGAAGGCAACTCACCGAGGCCATTACGTCATCAACCATTGAAAAGGACCTTCCTCATGAAAACCAACCACATCCTCGCTATCGCCGCCCTGTCCGCCGCCGCTTTCGGTGCCCACGCTGACGAAGCTGACGGTTCACAGTTCGCCGCGCAGATCGACAGCCAGCGCAGCCGCGCCGAAGTGCAGGCCGAGGCCCGCAACCCGGTAAAGATCGGCAACGGCAGCACCGGCGTGTTCAGCCTGACCCAATCGGTAGCGGACCGCGCCGAAGTGCGCGCGGCAGCTGCCGCCGCTGTGCGTAACGGCACCATCCCGCAAGGCGAGATGACGGTGATGTAAGCATCACCAGCCCACCGGCATGAAAAAAGCCCGGCCTGGCCGGGCTTTTTTTCGTCCGCACGCCGCGCTCAGGGGTAGCGGCGCGACAGCGATTCAGCAATGCAGACCGGCTTGTCCACGCCCTCGCGCTCGATGGTCACGCCCCAAGTCATCTGCATGCCATTGTTGTCGATGGGTTCGCACGCCAGCAACTTCATGCGCGCACGCAGGCGGCTACCCACCGGCACGGGCGAGGTAAAGCGGACCTTGTTGAGGCCGTAATTCACGCCCATGCGCGTCTGCACGATCTCGAACGAGGACTCAAAGAATTTCGGGATCAGCGACAGCGTCAGGAAACCATGCGCAATAGGTGCGCCAAACGGCCCGGCCTTGGCTTTTTCGACGTCCACATGGATCCACTGGTGATCGCCCGTGGCCTGGGCAAACAGGTTGACCTGCTCCTGGGTGATGGTGATCCAGTCGCTGACGGCCAGTTCCTGGCCCACCAGCGGCGGCAACTCTGAAAGGGTCTGAAAGGTTTTCATGGCTGCCAATGTAGCGGCAGCGCGGCAGCTCAGTTGTCCAGCCAGCGACAGATGCCCGCCCACTGCTCGCGGTCACGCTCCACGCGCCCGGGCGCCACATCAAACAGCGTGAGACCGCGCGCGGCCAGGTGGATGTAGTTCTGGGTGTGGCGCAGGTAACCCAGCACCGGCAGCCCCAGGCTGTCCACGAATTCATGCAGCTTGTCTGCGGCGATGGTGCGGGAATCCACCCGCATGCCCACAATGCCCACCTGCATCTGCGAGGCCTTGCGGTGCTCGGCCAGCTCGTCCAGGAAAGCCCGGGTGGCAAAGATGTCGAACACGCTGGGCTGCAACGGGACAATCACCTTGTCGGCCAGCTTGAGCACCTCCTTGAACATCTTGCCGTGCAGGCCGGCCGGCGTGTCCAGCACCACATGGGTGGTGCCCTTGGGCGGCTTGACGATGTTGTCGGCGGTGAGTTCCCAGGTGCTGATCGGCCGCGCCTCGGGCGGGCGCAGGCCCAGCCACAGCTGCGAGGACTGCTGGCGGTCCGCGTCGCCCAGCATGACCGCATGACCCTGGCTCGCGTAGTAGCCGGCGATGTTGGTCGCCAGCGTGGACTTTCCGACACCGCCCTTGGGATTGGCAACAACCACAACCGGCATGACCTGCTCCTTGGAGTTGGGGGGAACCTCAGCTGCCCGCTATGTTAGCGGCAGCCGCGCCCGGCCTCAAAAGAAGCCGTCCCACACCAGCTTGCACCCGGTCAGAAACATGCCCGCATAGATAAAGCGGTAAAACAGCACCGCATTGATGCGCCGGGCGATGCGCACGCCAATGAAGACCCCCACCGGCGCCAGCGGCAACAGCACGATGGAGGTGGCCAGGTTGCGCAGGTCCAGCAGGCCCAGCCAGGCGTAGGGAATCCATTTGCTCAGGTTCACAAAAAAGAACAGGAACGCCACAGTGGCGGTGAACACCACGGGCTTGAGCTTCAGCGGGATCAGGTACGCATTCAGCGGCGGGCCGCCCGCATGCGCGATGAAGCTGGTAAAGCCCGCAGTGACGGTCAGCAGAGCACCCAACCAGCGCGGCGGCGGAGCCTGGTCGGGCCGGGGCGGGAACAGCAGGCGCTGCGCCAGGAACAGCAGCGTCACCGCCCCCACCAGGCCGGCCACCAGCTTTGCATCGAGCAGCCTGAACAGCAGCGTGCCTACCAGGGTGCCCGCCAGAGCACACGGAATCAGGAATTTGAGCAGCCTGCGGTCCAGATCGTGGCGAAAGGCCGCCATCCCCAGCAGGTCCATGACCAGCAGCACCGGCATGAGGATGGCGGCGGCCTGCGGCACGGTGACGGCCAGTGCCATCAGCGGCACGGCCAGCGAGCCAAAGCCCGCGCCAAAGCCGCTTTTGCTGACACCCAGCAGCAGCACGGCGGGGATGGCGACAGCGTAGAAATACGGGTCGGTGATGAGCGGGAAGTCCAAGTGCTTGATTGTCGCCGCACTGAGGCGACCCCTGCAGCCATTGCCAATCTCGGGCACCATTGTCGCCATGACTGACCCGACACCCTACATCCCCCCCAAAGTCTGGACACCCCCGCCAAGCAGTGGCGGGCGCTTTGCCAACATCAATCGCCCCGTGGCCGGCGCCACGCACGACAAGGAGCTGCCGGTGGGCAAGCATCCCCTGCAGCTGTATTCCCTGGGCACGCCCAACGGCGTGAAGGTGACGGTCATGCTGGAAGAGCTGCTGGCGCTGGGCCACAGCGGCGCTGAATATGACGCCTGGCTGATCCGGATCGACGAAGGCGAGCAGTTCGGCAGCGGCTTCGTGGCGGCCAACCCCAACTCCAAGATTCCCGTGCTGGTGGATCACAGTGGCGCCACGCCCCTGCGGGTGTTTGAATCCGGCGCCATCCTGATGTACCTGGCCGAGAAGTTCTCGGCCTTCCTGCCCACCGGCAATCCCGCACGGGCTGAGTGCCTGAGCTGGCTGTTCTGGCAGATGGGTAGCGCGCCCTTCCTGGGGGGCGGTTTTGGCCACTTCTATGCCTACGCGCCGGAGAAGATCCGTTACGCAATTGACCGTTATGCCATGGAGGTCAAACGCCAGATGGACGTGCTGGACCGCCAGCTCGCACAGAACCGTTTCATTACCGGCGACGACTACACCATTGCCGACATGGCCATCTGGCCCTGGTACGGCCAGCTGTCCAAGGGGCTGAGCTACGGAGCGGGCGAGTTCCTGCAGGTGCATACCTACACCAACGTGGTGCGCTGGGCCGATGAAGTTGCCCAGCGGCCGGCCGTGCGGCGCGGCCGGATGGTCAACCGGGTGCAGGGCGAACCGTCCAGCCAGCTGCGTGAACGCCACGATGCCAGCGACTTCGAAACCCGCACCCAGGACAAGCTGGCGCCATGATCACGCTGTACGACTGCGCCACCGCCCCCAGCCCGCGCAGGGCACGCATCCTGCTCGCCGAAAAGGGCGTGGTGCACGACACCGTGCAGGTCGACCTGCGTACCAGCGAACAGATGGGCGATGCGTACCGCGCCATCAACCCGCAATGCACTGTGCCCGCGCTGCGTACCGAAGACGGCGTGGTACTGGCCGACAACGCAGCCATCGCCGCTTACCTCGAATCGCGCTACCCGCAGCCCCCGCTGCTGGGCATCACGCCGCTGGAAAAGGCCGAGATCGCCAGCTGGCAATGGCGCATTGAGTTCGAAGGCCTGCTGGCCATTGCGGAAACGCTGCGCAACAGCTCGCCGGCCATGGCCAACCGGGCGCTGCCCGGCCCGATCGACTATGCGCAGATTCCCGAGTTGGCGCAGCGCGGGCTGGCGCGGGTGCAGCAGTTCTTTGTCACCCTGAATGACCGGCTGGAAGGGCGCGACTTTGTGGCAGCGGGCCAGTTCAGCCTGGCCGACATCACCGCCGTGGTGGCCGTGGACTTTGCGCGCATCGTGAAGGTCAAACCCGGCGAGCAGCATCCGCACCTGGTGCGCTGGCGTGCCGCCATGGCCCAGCGGCCGTCCATGACCCTGTAGCCCAACCTGCCGGCGCCTGCGCGCTGTCTATAGTCGGGGGCCCTGCCGGCCTCACCCATGTCCACACCCGCCTCGTCCCATCCCTGGCTCATTGCCAACCTGATCGGCCAGCTCGCCTTCGGCCTGCTGGCCATGACCATCTGCATCCCTTCCATGCAGGAATGGGGCGCCATCTTTGGCGCCAGCCAGGCATCCGTGCAGCTGACGTTCAGCGGCTATGCCGTGGCCTATGGCTGCCTGCAGCTGGTGTACGGCCCGGCGTCCGACCGTCTGGGACGCAAACGCGTACTGATGGCCGGGCTGATGCTTTCCTGCGCAGGCTCGCTGCTGGCAGCGCTGGCCCCAAGCCTGGCGCTGCTGACCGCCGCACGCGTGTTGCAGGGCGCCGGAGCAGCCGCCGGCATGGTCATGGGTCGAGCGCTGGTGCAGGACCTGTTCCAGGGCCCGGAACGCACACGCGTCATGGCCTGGATCGGCATGGCCATGGGCCTGTGTCCACCGGCGGCCACCATCCTTGGCGGGCAGCTGCATGTGCGCCTGGGCTGGCAGGCCAACTTCGTGGTCATGGCCGTGCTGGCTGCGCTGCTGTTCGTTGCCGCCTGGCGCGGCCTGCCCGGGCACACGCGTCCTGCGGGCGTACAGCCACACTGGCTGCGTGCCATGATCTCGTCCTACGCCCAGCTGGCGCGTGAACCGGGCTTCCGGCTTCATGTGGTGGTGCTGTGCATGACCACGGCGACGTTCTATACCTTCCTGGGGGGCGCGCCGATTGTGCTGGGCAGCTACGGTGTCGGGCCGGCAGAGGTGGGCTACTACATCATGTTCATTCCACTGGCCTACATCGTGGGCAACTTCGCCACCAGCCGGCTGGTCCACCACGCCGGCAACCGCCGCATGATGCATGCGGGCCAGACGCTCACGGTCGCAGGCCTGCTCCTGTTGATCGGCCTGGGACTGGCGGGCGTGAACACACCGCTGGCATTTTCACTGCCACTTGTCCTGCTGGGCATTGGGCATGGCCTGCTGGTGCCGCCCACCCTGGCCGGCACCGTGGGCCTGCTGCCCGCCCTGGCGGGTTCGGCTGCGGCCGTGGCGGGGGTGATGCAGCAGCTCACCGGCGCCATGGGCGGTTATGCCGTGGGGTTGGTGCCGCATCACGGTGCCGTCAACCTCGGGTGGGTCATGCTGGGCTTCACGATGTGCGCCACGGTGGCGCTGGTGCTGATGGCGCGGGCGCCGCGCCACTAGCTCAGACGCGCTCCAGGACCACTGCAATGCCCTGACCCACGCCGATGCACATGGTGCACAGCGCATAGCGCCCACCACTCTTGTGCAGCTGGTTCACCGCCGTAGTGGCCAGGCGTGCGCCGCTGGCACCCAGGGGATGGCCCAGTGCGATGGCGCCGCCCCAGGCGTTGACGCGCGGATCGTCGTCGCGCAGTCCCAGCTGACGCAGCACGGCCAGGCCCTGCGCGGCAAAGGCTTCGTTCAGCTCGATCACGTCCATCTGGTCCAGCGTGAGGCCGGTCAGCGCCAGCACCGGCCGTGGCCATGCCCACCACGCGGGCCCTGGGTGTCAGGCCGTACTTCGCCGCGGTCGATTCATCGGCCAGCAGCAACGCGCACGATCCGTCGTTCACGCCGCTGGCGTTGCCGGCTGTCACCGTGCCATCGGGACGCACCACGCCCTTGAGCTTGGCCAGGGCTTCAAGCGATGTCTCGCGCGGGTGTTCGTCCTTGCTGACGATGATGGGGTCGCCCTTTTTCTGGCTGATGGTGACAGGCGTGATTTCGCTGTCAAGGTGCCCGGCTTTTTGCGCAGCCACGGCCTTCATCTGGCTGGCCAGGGCCATGCGGTCCTGCGCCTCGCGCTCGATGCCGAAATCGGTCGCAACGTTCTCGGCCGTTTCCGGCATGGCGTCCACGCCGTACTTATCCTTCATCAGCTTGTTGATGAAGCGCCAGCCAATGGTGGTGTCGTACACCGCGTTGGCGCGGCTGAAGGCACTCTCGGCCTTGGGCA
>CAZUJD010000068.1:0-12431 GCA_964620025.1 uncultured Ramlibacter sp.
GTGGCCCAGGTCGAGGTCGGTTTCGGCGCCGTCATCGGTCACGAACACTTCGCCATGCTGGAACGGTGACATCGTGCCGGGATCGACGTTGATGTACGGGTCAAGCTTGATGAGGGTGACTTTGAGGCCCCGCGATTCGAGGATCGCTGCAAGGGAGGCTGAGGCGATTCCCTTGCCCAGGGAAGACACCACACCGCCGGTGACGAAGACAAATTTGGTCATGTCAGGACGAAGGGCAAGCCTTCGCTCGGTGGGAAATTCAAATTATACGCTGGTACATTTGTCTGCATGACCGATCTCCAAGGCAAACACATCGTGCTGGGCCTGTCCGGTGGCATCGCCTGCTACAAGGCGGCGCAGCTGTGTCGCGCGCTCATCAAGGAAGGCGCGACCGTGCAGGTGGTGATGACGGCCGCAGCCGAACAGTTCATCACGCCGGTGACCATGCAGGCGTTGAGCAACCGTACGGTGTACGGCTCACACAACCCGTCCGGGTTTGACGGGCGTGAGCCCAACGGCATGCCGCACATCAACCTCTCGCGCGAGGCGGACGCCATCCTGGTGGCGCCATGCAGCGCCGATTTCATGGTCAAGCTGGTGCACGGCGGCGCCGACGACCTGCTCAGCCTGTTGTGCCTGGCGCGCCCGGTGGACAAGGTACCGCTGCTGCTGGCGCCGGCCATGAACCGCGAAATGTGGGCCCATCCGGCCACGCAGCGCAACATGGCGCAGCTGTCGGCCGATGGTGCCACGGTGCTGGGCGTGGGCAGCGGGTTCCAGGCCTGCGGTGAGACGGGTGACGGGCGCATGCTGGAGCCGGAGCAGCTGCTGGAGGACGTCATCGCGTTCTTCCAGCCCAAGGTGCTGGCGGGCCAGCGCGTGCTGGTCACGGCCGGGCCCACGTTTGAGGCGCTGGATCCGATCCGCGGCATCACCAACCATTCGTCGGGCAAGATGGGTTTTGCCATTGCGCGCGCGGCGCAGGAGGCTGGCGCGCAGGTGACCCTGGTGGCCGGTCCGGTGCACCTGCCCACGCCGCGCGGCGTGCAGCGCATCGACGTGAAATCGGCCCTTCAGATGCTCGACGCCACCACGCGTGAGGCCGCGTCGGCCGACGTGTTCGTGGCGACCGCGGCCGTGGCCGACTGGCGTCCCGCCACGCAAAGCGACCAGAAGATCAAGAAGGACGGTAGCGGCCAGCCGCCGGTGCTGAACTTCACCGAAAACCCCGACATCCTGCACACGGTGGCGCAAAGTGAGCGGGCAAAGACCGGGCGGCTCTTCTGCGTGGGCTTCGCTGCCGAAAGCCATGACCTTGTCAACAACGCGCAGGCCAAGCGTGCGCGCAAGGGCATCCCGCTGCTGGTGGGCAATATCGGCCCACTGACCTTCGGGCAGGACGACAATGAAATGCTGCTGGTCGACGAGCACGGCGTCCAGCCGCTGCCGCGCGCATCCAAACTGGCGCTGGCGCGCCAGCTGGTGGCCGAAATCGCGCGGCGCAAGAACAACTTCACTGCATCATGAAAATCGACGTCAAGATCCTCGACCCGCGCATGGCCGACCAGTTGCCTGCCTATGCCACTCCCGGCAGTGCCGGACTGGACCTGCGCGCCTGCATGGACGCACCCCTCACGCTGGAACCCAACGCGTGGCGGCTGGTGCCCACCGGCATCGCCATCTACCTCAAGGACCCTGGCTACGCCGCGCTGATCCTGCCGCGCTCCGGCCTGGGCCACAAGCACGGCATCGTGCTGGGCAACCTGGTGGGGCTGATCGACAGCGACTACCAGGGCCAGCTCATGGTCAGTGCCTGGAACCGCAGCGACACCGCGTTCACCCTGCAGCCCATGGAGCGGCTGGCCCAGCTGGTGATCGTGCCGGTGGTGCAGGCGCAGTTCCATGTGGTGACCGAATTCCCGGCCAGCGAACGCGGCGAAGGCGGCTACGGCTCCACCGGCAAGGCCTGAACCTACGCGCGGTGCGGCTTTGTCCGACAGCGCATGACGTCCCTGCCTGATGGGTCGCGGCGGTGGCTGATTTTTTAATGGGGGCTCCAGATCAAGGAGATTCCCATGCGCCTTCCATCACGATTCCTGTCCGTCGCCACAGCCGCTGCTGCCGCCGCCGTACTCACGGCCTGCGGCACGGCCAACCCGTATGGCGCCAACAACTACCCGGCCGCTGGTGCGCCGCCGGCGGCCAGCTACCCGTCCAGCCCGAATCAGCCTGTGGCCTACGTGGAGTACGGCCGCGTGACCCAGGTGGAAGTGCTCAACAGCGGTGCGCCCGCCAGCCAGGGCACAGCAGGCACCCTCATCGGTGGGGTGGCAGGTGCCGTGATCGGCAACCAGATCGGCTCGGGTGGCGGACGTGCCGCCGCCACCGTGCTGGGCGCGCTGGGCGGTGCCATGGTGGGCAACCGCATTGACCGGGGCCGCAACCCCGCGACCGCCGGTGCGGTGTACCGCATCACGCTGCAGACGGATGGTGGGGCCTGGCGAACCTATGACGTGGGCGGGACCGACCTGCGGGTGGGTGAGCGCGTGAGGGTGGAAAACGGCCAGATCTACCGCGCCTGAGCGGGCGGGCAGGGTACCGGCCACGGGTGCAGATCTAGTGCAGCAGGCCGTTGCCCGGTGCCTGCGGCTGCACCCTGAAAAAGCCTGTACCGGCTGTGCCGCGGCCGATCTCTTCCTCGGTGGCTTCGCGCACGCCTTCCACACCCAGGCTCAGGCGGATGGCAATGCCCGCCAGCGGGTGGTTGCCGTCCAGTACCACGTGTTCGGGGTAAATCTCGGTCACGGTGTACAGCACATCGCTCGCGGCGTCGGGGTTGCAGCCTTCGGGCAGGCCCTCGAAGGTCATGCCTTCTTCCAGCTCGGCGGGAAACCGCTCTCGTGCTTCGAGGAACACCAGCTCTTCACGGTAGTCGCCAAAGGCGTCCTCGGGCTCCAGGTGAAGGTCCAGTTTTGCACCCTTGCCGTGCCCCTGCAGGGCTTGCTCGATCTTGTCGAACAGGTCATCGCCTCCTACGAGAAATTCCACGGGCTCGTCCAGCACGTCAAGCACTTCGCCCAGGGTGTCCTTGAGCGTCCAGGTCAGCGCGACCACGCATTGGGGTGTAATTTCGGGAATCGTATTCATTGGCAGAATTGTCCCATGGACATCCACACCCCCCTCACGCTGCTCGGCGGCCTGACGCCCGAGCGGTTCATGCAGCGTCACTGGCAGAAAAAACCCCTGCTGGTGCGCCAGGCCATTCCCGGCTTCGTGCCACCCCTCACACGGACGCAGCTGTTCGGGCTGGCGCAAAGCGACGACGTGGAGTCCCGCCTGGTGGTGCAGGGCGCTGGTGCCCAAGGCTGGCAAATGCGCCGCGGTCCGTTTGCGCGGCGCGCACTGCCGGCGCTGGGCAGGCCGGGCTGGACGCTGCTGGTGCAGGGCGTGGACCTGCATGACGATGCGGTGCACCGCCTGATGCAGCAGTTCCGCTTTGTGCCGGATGCACGGCTGGACGACCTGATGATCAGCCACGCCACGGACCAGGGCGGGGTCGGCCCGCACTTTGACAGCTACGACGTGTTCCTGTTGCAGGCCCACGGCCGACGGCGCTGGCGCATCGGACGGCAAAAGGACCTGACGCTGCAGGAAGGCGTTCCGCTGAAGATCCTGGCGGATTTCGAGCCTGAGCAGGAGTTCGTGCTGGAGCCCGGCGACATGCTGTACCTGCCGCCGCGCTACGCCCACGACGGCATAGCCGAGGGTGAATGCCAGACCTACTCGATCGGCTTTCGTTCGCCGGCTCGGGGTGAGCTGGCGCGGGAGCTGATCCAGCGACTGGCCGAAGACGCCGAGGAAGCCGCCGGCGCATCCCTGTACCGTGACCCCCGGCAGGGGGCCGTGGCCCACCCGGGCGCCGTGCCCGACGCCCTGGCCGGGTTTGCCCGCGATGCCGTTCAGGCCGCGCTGCAGGACCCGCAGGCACTGGCCCGCGCGCTGGGCGAATACCTCACCGAGCCCAAGGCCAGCGTCTGGTTTGATGCCGGGCAGGCGCCGCGCACGTTGCGCGGGGTGACGCTGGACAGGCGCACGCGCATGATGCATGACGCACGGCATGTTTTCATCAATGGCGAAAGCTACCGCGCGGCGGGGCGTGATGCCGTGCTGATGCGCAAGCTGGCCGATGAGCGTGCGCTGAGCGCTGCGCAGGTGGCCGCAGCCAGTGACGACGCCCGCGCGTTGCTGCGCGACTGGTGCGAATCGGGCTGGCTGCACGCCGCCACGGCAGTGACAGCATGAGTGGCACCAGGCCCTGCAGAGGCAACCGCACCGCAAGGTGCCACAGGGGGCTTGCCCCATGAGCACGCCGCCGGTTGAAGTGCAGGCGCTGCCATCGGGGCGCTTTGAGGGGCGTCTGGCGTTCCAGCAGCTGGTGCGTGACGCTTTGGCCTGCGCGGCGCGCGAGGGCTGGCGCGAAATCATCCTGTGCGATGCCAGCTTTGCCGACTGGCCGCTGGGTGAGCGTGCCGTGGCGCAGTCGCTGCAGGACTGGTCCCGTACCGGCCGCCGTGTCACGCTGCTGGCCAAACGCTATGACGAAGTGGTGCGCCGCCATGCCCGCTTTGTGGTCTGGCGGGGCACCTGGAGCCACATCATCGAAGCGCGGGCTTGTGCAGCGGCCGACCCGCTGGAATTGCCCAGCGCGATCTGGAGCCCGGGCTGGGTCATGCACCGGCTGGACCCCGAGCGCTGCAATGGTTTCAGCGGGGCAGAGCCCGAGCGCCGGCTGGCGCTGCGCGAACAGCTGCAGGAGTGGCTGGGCCGCAGCAGCCCCGCGTTTCCTGCTACCACACTGGGGTTGTAAAAGACCCGGTCCAGGCGGGTCCCGTCAGGGTTTGCAAGCCTTGCAAACTTCAAGCATATAATCTAAGGCTGAATGGCAAGAGCTCGAGTCCTTGCTGTTCAGTCAAAGCAACCGAAGCGTTGCAGTGACTATTTCCGGAAATCGTTCCATTCGCTAACCCAAGGAAACCTGAAATGAAGAAATCGCTTGTACTGGCGACCCTGATTGCCGCCGCTGCCCTGGCCGCTTGTGGCAAGAAGGAAGAGCCGGCGCCCGCGCCCGCTCCGGCCCCCGCTGCTGCTCCCGCTCCGGCTCCCGCCGCTGCTCCCGCACCGGCTCCGGAAGCTGCCGCTTCTGGCGCTGCTCCGGCCGCCGCTGCTGCTCCCGCCGCCGCTCCGGCTGCTCCGGCCGCTGACGCTGCTGCTGAAGCCGCCAAGAAGGCTGCTGAAGCCGCTGCTGCTCCCAAGAAGTAATCGTTTCATCGATCCGCAAAAAGCCACCTTCGGGTGGCTTTTTTGTTGCCCGGCGCGGGCAGGCACAGGTCTTT
The DNA here is from genome assembly GCA_964620025.1 of uncultured Ramlibacter sp. Lineage (GTDB taxonomy): Bacteria > Pseudomonadota > Gammaproteobacteria > Burkholderiales > Burkholderiaceae_C > RAM1. The sequence continues at coordinate 5,394 of CAZUJD010000068.1, forward strand.
CAGGCCGTGAACCAGTGGCCGCTGCCGGCGGCGTCGGCCACTGCAATGTCGGCATCCGAACAGCCCAGCGCCTGCGCCACAGCCCGGCGTGCCAGTTCGGGCCGGTTGTTCTGCTCGCTCAGGTGGGCTGCCACCACATGCTTGAGGCCGCCGTGGTGTACGGCCTGTGCAATCTGCGCAGCTGCGTCGTTGGCCAGGTGGCCCCAGGGGCCACCGACCCGCCGCTTCAGGAAGGGCGGGTAACTGCCGCCGGCCAGCAGGTCCGGGTCGTGGTTGCATTCGAGCAGCAGTGCATGGCATCCGGCCAGGCGCTGCAGCACGTAGGCGCTGGCGTGGCCCAGGTCGGTCAGCACGCCCAGCTGCGCCGCACCGTCGCTGCACACCAGCTGCAGCGGCTCGCGTGCATCGTGGGGGACGGTGAACGGCATGAGCCGCAGCTCGCCGACCTCGATCGCCTGGGAGTCGCGCGCCAGGCTCAGCAAACCGTCGAAATCGGGTGCGCCAATGGCGGCATGCGTGCCCTGGCTCATCCAGACCGGAATGCGCCTGCGCAGTGCCCAGGCACGGGCACAACCAATGTGGTCGGCGTGTTCGTGGGTGATGAAGATGGCGTTGATGTCACCGGGCGACAGGCCTGCGGCCTCCAGCCTGGACTCCAGGTGCTTTTGCCCCAGGCCGCAATCCACCAGCAGGCGGGTGGTCTGCAGGCCGTTGCCGGCCTCGATGACGGTGGCATTGCCGCTGCTGCCGCTGCCCAGGCTGCGAAACCTCAACACGGGTGACTCAGCACGGGCAGATCAGGGCAGGCAGCGGGGATGCCTATTTGAGGTCGTCGGCAATGACGTTGACGATGCGTTGCGCGTTGGCCGACGTTTCAGGCGCGCCAGCGGCGTTGAGCACGGACACGGTGGTGGCTTCGCCCTGGCTCTTGACGCTGATGCGGAACTTCAGCGGCGCTGCGTTCGGCGTGGACGGGCCGAACAGCTTGCCCAGGAAGCTGGGCTCCTTCCTGTCCGGGTTCGGCTCGACATAGCGCACGAAGTAGGTGCCCTGGCTGCGGTCACGGTCCTCAACGGTGAAACCGGTGCGGTCCAGCGTCAGGCCGACGCGACGCCAGGCGCGGTCAAAGCCTTCGTCGATCTGGACCACGGGCTGGTTGCCCACGGTAGCCACGCGCGAGGTCGGGCGCACGGTGCCGCCAGCGGCGACCAGGGCGCGCGACTGCTCGGCCGGGGTGCCCAGGCGAACCATCAGGCGGCGCAGGAATTCGGCTTCCAGCTCGGGGTCGGTGGCGCGGGGCTGCCAGACCGTCTGGTCTTTCTGGGTGGTGTTGTACACCTCGATCATGCCGCGGTGGCTGATGTAGATCTCGGTGCCGCCGGAGGCGTTGCGCTCCAGGCGCGTACGGAAGCGGTCGCGCTCGCCGGTGGAATACAGGGAGTCAAACACCTTGCCCAGCGTGCTGCGGATGAAGTCCTGGGGCAGCTTGGCGCGGTTTTCGGCCCAGTCGGTTTCCATGATGCCCAGGTTGGCCTGGTCCAGTGTCAGCAGGAAACCGTTTTCCTGCCAGAACTCGCGCACCGGCCCCCACAGCTGGTCGGCCGGACGGGTGACCACCAGCCAGCGGGTGTTGCCCGCGCGCTCGATGCGCACGTCGCCCAGCGTGGATGCGGCCGTTGGCGCACCCGGCACGGCCTGTCCGGCCTGGAAGCTGCTGGCGGTGACGGAGCCGCCGGGCACCACATAACGCGAATCGCGTGACAGCTGCGTCAGATCGGGCGGGATTTCCAGCGAGGTACCGCGGCTGGCGCTCTTGTAGTCGATCTTGTCGGCTTCAAAGACGCTGCAGCCCGCCAGCGTGATGGACAGGCCCAGCAGCCCGATTCGTGCGATGTGTTTCACGTGTGGTTCCTCTTGAATTCGGGCTCAGGCGGCCAGCAGGCCGCTGGCGCGCAGTGCGCCTTCAACGACGGCCTCATTGGATGCCGCCAGCGGCGTCATGGGCAGGCGCATGGTGCCGCCGCACAGGCCCATGCGGGCCATGGCCCATTTGAGCGGAATGGGGTTGGCTTCGACGAACAGGTGCTTGTGCACCGGCATCAGCTTGAGCTGGATGTCCATGGCGCGCCGGGTATCGCCCGCGATGGCGGCCACGCACAGTTCGTGCATCAGCCGCGGCGCGATGTTGGCCGTGACGCTCACATTGCCCTGGCCGCCGCACAGCATCAGGGCGACAGCGGTGGGGTCATCACCCGAATAGATGGCAAAGCCCTTGGGCACTTCGCGGATCAGCCACTGGGCGCGTTCGATGTTGCCGGTGGCTTCCTTGATGCCGACGATGCCGGGCACCCGGGCCAGGCGCAGCACGGTGTCGTGCGCCATGTCGGCCACGGTACGGCCGGGCACGTTGTAGAGCACCATGGGCAGGTCGCCCACGGCTTCGGCGATGGCCTTGAAGTGCTGGTACTGGCCTTCCTGCGTGGGCCGGTTGTAGTAGGGCACGACCTGCAGCTGGCAGTCGGCGCCGACCTTCTTGGCGAAGCGGGCCAGCTCGATGGCTTCGGCGGTGGAGTTGGCGCCGCAGCCGGCCATGATGGGCACGCGCTTGTTGGCCTGCTCCACCGACACGCGGATGATCTCGCAATGCTCTTCCACGTTGACCGTGGGCGATTCGCCCGTGGTGCCGACGACGCCGATGCAGTCGGTGCCTTCGGCAATGTGCCAGTCAATCAGCTTGCGCAGGGTGGGGTAGTCCACGCTGCCGTCTTCGTGCATCGGGGTGACGAGCGCCACGATGCTGCCAGTAATCGGTGTCATGTCCGCAGTTTTGAACGGGAAAAGGGCATTCTACCTAGAGCGGGTAACGCGCCGGCGGCAAACCGGGCTGTTCGCGCACGGCGGCAATGCGCTGGATGAAACGCGCCGGTCCGTCCAGGAAGCCGTCCTCATAGGCCACTACCCGCAGGCCGTCGCAGCTGTCCAGCAGTTCGCCGGGTCGCAGCAGGAAATCGGGGCGGGACGGTTTGCCCACGGACTCATTGCCGGCGCCAAAGGTTTCATACAGGAGTACACCGCCAGGGGCGACGGCGGCCACGATGGCGGGCATCAGGGCGCGCCAGTGGTAGTGGGTCACCACCACCGCCCCGAACGAGCGGCCTTCAAACGGCCAGGGGCCGTTTTCAATGTCAGCCAGAACCACCTCGCCAGCCGGCGCCGCGGCAGCCAGGGCATCGGCCGAGCGGTCCACGCCCGTGGTGGCATGGCCACGCGCGGCAAACCAGCGCATGTGGCGTCCCGCGCCGCAGGCCACGTCCAGCACCGTGGCGCCTGGTGGCACCAGGTGCGACCAGCGCTGCACCCAGGCCGAAGCCTCGCCCGAGCCGTGAACTGTCATTTGGGTTTGACGTCGTCCTTGAGGGCGGCCAGGGCGACCTTTTCAACCGCACCGGGCGCCAGCAGCTTGAGCCAGCGACCCATCTTGCCCTTGAAGGTCATGACGACTTCGCGCTCGCGGCGTGCCATGCCGTCCAGGATGAGCCGGCTGCATTCCTCGACGCTCATGGCATCGTCTTCCTTCAGGCCGCTGCGACCGGCTGCCTGTCCGGCTGCGTTGTAGCCGCGGTAGCGGATCTGGGTGGCCACCACCCCGGGATAGGCGGTGGTGACGCTGACGCCGGCGCCCTTGAGTTCGAGCCGCAGGGCCTCAAAAAAGCCTGTCATGGCAAATTTGGTGGCGCAGTAGGCGGTGCGCCCCGGCACCCCGACCAGCCCGGCCAGCGATGAAACCGCCACGATATGCCCGCGGGAGGCCTTCAGGTAGGGCAGGGCGGCATGCGTGCACCAGACGCTACCCCACAGGTTGATGCGCATCAGCTCCTCGTACCAGCCCAGATCCTCTGTGCGGACCTCTTCCAGCAGGGCCTGTGCCGACATGCCGGCGTTGTTGACGAGCGCATGGATGCCGCCGAAGTGGCTGGCAGCGGTCCCGATCAGGGCGCGGCACTGGCCGGCGTCAGAGACGTCGGTACGCACCACCAGTGCCTGCGCACCGAGCGCGCGGCACTGGTCGGCCACCGACTGCAGTGCGATTTCATTGCGGGCCGCCAGCACCAGAGCGGCGTCCTGCCGGTCGCGCTCCGCAAGCTGGCGCGCAATTTCGGCGCCAATCCCGTCGGAGGCGCCAGTGATGACGTATGTTTTCATGAAGTCTCAGAAACAGGCCCAGATCTGGTCCGCCAGTGTGACCATGAAATCCGGTTGTGTGTACAGGGCGAACACCAGCAGCAGCCCGGCCGTGGCAGCGGCCCAGACCATCAGCGTGCGTGTACGGCGGCCCATGTCCGTCAGGCTGCTTGGGGGGTGCCGCGGGCGATCGGCGCTTCCTTGACCGGCAGGTTGACCAGGGCTGCAAAGACGCCCAGCGCAATGGCGATGTACCAGACGATGTCATAGCTGCCGGTACGGTCGTACAGGAAGCCACCCAGCCACACGCCCATGAAGGAACCGATCTGGTGGCTGAAGAACACAAACCCGCCCAGCATGGACAGATGCGCCACACCGAAAATCTGCGCCACCGTGGCATTGGTGGGCGGCACCGTGGACAGCCACAGCAGCCCCATGACGCTGGCAAAAACGTAAACCGACAGTGGCGACAACGGCACCACCAGGAACACCGCAATGGCCACGGCCCGCGACAGGTAGATGAAGGCCAGGATCTTGCGCTTGGCCAGGCGCTGGCCCAGGGAGCCGGCAATGTAGGTGCCGAACACGTTGAACAGGCCGATGAGCGCCAGGGCGTAGCTGGCGACCATGGGCGACAGCCCCTTGTCCTTCAGGTAGCTGGGCATGTGCACGCCAATGAACACCACCTGGAAGCCGCAGACGAAATACCCGGCCATCAGCAGCTGGAAGCTCGGGTATTTGAATGCCTCTTTCAGCGCCTGCAGGATGGACTGGTCGCGCGCCGGCGCGGCCCCACCGGAAAAGCCGGGTTCGCGCAGGCCGATGGCCAGCGGGCTGATCATCAGCACAAACAGGCTCAGTGCCAGCAAGGCCTCCTTCCAGCCCAGGCTGCTGATCAGGAATCCCTCCACGGGCACCATCAGGAACTGGCCGAACGAACCTGCCGCGGCAGCAACCCCCATGGCCCATGACCGTTTGGCCGGGTCGATCTGGCGGCCGATCACGCCGTACACCACGGCATAGGTGGTACCGGCCTGGGCCGCGCCCAGCAGCACACCGGCCGTGAGCGTGAAGGCCAGCGGCGTGGTGCTCAGGGCCATGCCGGCCAGGCCCGCGGCGTACAGCAGGCTGCCCAGGATCAGCACGCGGAACGCGCCGAACCGGTCCGAGGCCATGCCCGCAAACACCCCGAACACACCCCAGGCCAGGTTCTGGATGGCAATGGCGAAGGCAAAGGTCTCGCGTGACCAGTTCTGTGCCTGGGTGATGGGCTGCAGCCACAGCCCGAAGCCGTGGCGCACGCCCATGGACAGCGTGACAATGGCGGCGCCGCAGATCAGCACCTGGGCCATCGAGAGGGTTTTGTTGTGGGTTGTCATGCCGCAGAATGTACCCAAAGGCGCCCTTGGCGGCTCGTGAAAGCTTTTCAACCCATTGATGACCGCTGGGCATGAATGGGGCTCACCGGGATAAAAGCTGTATATTCGTACAGCCTCTACAATGCCCCCTCCCATGGCAAGCAAACCACTTTCTGATTACTCCGAAGGCTCGATCCGCGTGCTCAAGGGCCTGGAGCCCGTCAAGCAGCGACCGGGCATGTACACGCGCACCGACAACCCGCTGCACATCCTCCAGGAAGTACTGGACAACTCGGCCGACGAAGCGCTGGCCGGTCACGGGCGCAAGATCAAGGTCACCCTGCACGCCGACGGCTCCACCAGCATTGAAGACGACGGGCGTGGCATTCCGTTCGGTCTGCATCCTGAAGAAAAGGCGCCGGTGATCGAACTGGTTTTCACCCGCCTGCATGCGGGCGGCAAGTTTGACAAGGGCAAGGGTGGGGCCTACAGCTTCTCGGGCGGCCTGCACGGGGTGGGCGTGTCAGTGACCAATGCGCTGGCCAAGCGGCTGGAAGCCACCAGCTACCGGGACGGCGCCGTGGCCCGCCTGGTGTTTGAACACGGTGATGTGACCGAGCCGCTGGTTACGCGCAAAACGGGCGAGGGTGACCGCAAACAGGGGACCACCGTTCGCGTCTGGCCGGACGCCAAATACTTTGAATCCGCCGCCCTGCCCATGGCCGAGCTGACGCACCTGCTGCGCAGCAAGGCCGTGCTGATGCCCGGCGTGACGGTGGCGCTGGTCAATGAGAAAACCAAGGACACCCAGACCTGGCTCTACAAGGGCGGCCTGCGCGACTACCTGATGCAGACGCTGACTGCCGATCCGGTCATTCCCCTGTTTGAGGGCGAGGGTTTTGCCGACAGCAACGACACTTTTGCAGAGGGCGAAGGTGCGTCCTGGTGCGTGGCCTTCACTGAAGACGGCCAGCCCGTGCGCGAGAGCTACGTCAACCTGATCCCCACCAGCGCCGGCGGCACGCACGAGTCCGGCCTGCGCGATGGGCTGTTCACCGCCGTCAAGAGCTTCATCGAACTGCATTCGCTGCTGCCCAAGGGCGTGAAGCTGCTGCCCGAAGACGTGTTTGCCCGAGCCAGCTACGTGCTCAGCGCCAAGGTGCTGGACCCGCAGTTCCAGGGCCAGATCAAGGAACGGCTGAATTCGCGCGACGCCGTGCGGCTGGTCTCCAGCTTCGTGCGGCCCGCACTGGAACTGTGGCTGAACCAGCATGTGGACTACGGCAAAAAGCTCGCCGAACTCGCCATCAAGGCCGCCCAGACCCGGCAAAAAGCCGGCCAGAAGGTCGAAAAGCGCAAGGGTTCGGGCGTGGCCGTGCTGCCCGGCAAGCTGACCGATTGCGAAAGCCGCGACGTGAGCCACAACGAGGTGTTCCTGGTCGAGGGCGACTCCGCCGGCGGCAGCGCCAAGATGGGCCGCGACAAGGAATGCCAGGTC
>CAZUJD010000069.1:0-12270 GCA_964620025.1 uncultured Ramlibacter sp.
GACCAGCACCTTGTCGATGACGACTTGAGTGAACAGCGGCGTGAGCAGCGCGAAACCGGCGAAACCCACCAGAATGAATGGTCGCTTGGCGATGTCCTTGGCGATGTCGCCCAGGTCAAAGCCCATGTCGAACCAGCTGTAGCTCAGCAGGTGCAGCACGACGTAAAAATAGGTGAACAGGCCCAGCATCCGCCGAAAGCGCGCCAGCGCCGGATTGCCCATGACGACACGCAGGGGCGTGACAGCCAGGGTCAGGCACAAAAACCGCAGCGTCCAGTCCCCCGTCGCACGGATGAGGTACTCCGCCGGATTGGCACCCAGCCACCCGGCAAATGCTCCGTACAGCAGCCAGGCGAAAGGCAACAGCGACAGGGCGAAGACGGCGGGCTTGGCAGCGGGATGCAACAGGAACTTGGCGGGATGCGGCATGGCGCTCTCGTGGCGAATGAGCAGTGTAAGTCGCGGCTGGCCGCCGGGTCTTACGCCTTTTGTGTCGATTGCACACCCGCGCCACATGCACATGAAGGAAATGCCGCCCCCTGGTTACGGAATTTTCGCAATCCACACGAGCCACGCCTTGGGACAATTGTGGGTCCTGCGCACCTTGCGCTGATTTCTTGAGCCCGGCCGCCGGAGTACCCCCCGACCGGATTTTCTGACGTGCATGTGGACGCGGTACCGCGCGGAACGCGCGGGCACACCGCATCCTGCGAACACATTGGCTGAACGCGACCTTCCTTGAACACGATGACACACTCCATCAGCACCAAAATTTCCGCCGCCGCACTGCTTGCTGTCGCCCTCACACTCGGCCTGTCAATGTCCGTCGTGAGCCTCCAGGTCTGGAAGTCGGCAGAAAAGGAAAGCATTGCCCAGGCCAAACACTATGTCGACCAGGTCCACGCCAGCGTGACCGCCTACAGCGAAAGTGCCGTCGAACAGGCCGAAAGGGACTTCAAGCTCTTCGAATCGCGGATGGCGGGAACCTTCCAGCTGGAGTCCCAGGGCGACGAGCCGGTACTCAAGTTCAACGGCCAGGCCCTGAACGGGAAGTTCGACCTGGTCGACGGCTTTACCCGCGACTCGAACGGGTCCGTGGCGACGGTGTTCGCACGCAAGGGCGATGACTTTGTCCGCATCACGACGTCGCTGCGCAATGCCGAAGGCGCGCGCGCCTACAAGACGCAGCTGGATCGCAAGCACCCGGCCTACCCGCTGATGATCGACGGCAAGCCTTTCGCCGGGCGGGCCACCCTGTTTGGCAAGGAATACATGACGGTCTACCGGCCCATCCGCGAGGACGGCAAGACGATCGGCATCCTGTTCTCCGGCTCGGACATCACCCCGTTGCTGGGCAAGCTGGCCTCCAACATGCGCAGCCTCACCCACGGCACGACAGGCGCTGTCTACGCCGTGGACATGAGGCCCGGCGCTTCAATGGGCCGCTATTTCGGAATGCGCGAGGGCGTGGCGGCACTCGACCTGCAGAAACCCGATGACAAAGCCTGGCTGGAAAAAATCGGTGCAGTCGCCGGCGAAGGGCTGATTGAAACGGACAGTTCGCCGCTGGACAAGGCGCAGACCAAGCAGGCCCGGCTGCTTGCGGTGAAGCGGTTCCAGCCTTGGGGCATGGCCATCGTGGCCGACGCGTCAACGGCCGAGTTGATGTCGATGTCAAGATCGACGCTGGCAACGCTTTGGTCCGGCGTCGCTGTCGCAGGCCTTGTTTTAGGCGTCGTCATCGTCCTGACTTGCCGCGCCTTCGTCGCCCGTCCCCTGCAAATGCTTGACCGCCACCTGGGCGCCCTGGCCGACGGCGACCTGCGGACTCCAATTCCCGCCAGGTCCGACGATGAGATCGGCCGCCTGTCTGCATCGATGGAATCGTTCAGGAAACGCCTGAATGATGCGATGACGCAGGTCCGGGAAAATGCGCAGGCCGTGGCCACCGCGAGCTCAGAGATTGCAGACGGCAACCAGGAGCTTTCGTCCCGTACCGAACAGCAGGCCAGTGCGCTCCAGGAGACCGCGGCTTCCATGGAACAGATGGGCCAGACCGTGCGGCAGAACGCGGACAACGCGAGCGCAGCCAACCAGCTCGCGCAGGACGCAGCGACCACCGCCGCCAATGGCGGCAGCATGGTGGCCAACGCCGTTCATACGATGAAGGAAATCCGGGTCGTGACCCAGCGTGTGGCCGACATCACCGGGCTTATCGATTCGATCGCCTTCCAGACCAACATCCTCGCACTCAATGCCGCCGTGGAGGCTGCGCGGGCCGGCGAACAGGGCCGCGGATTCGCAGTCGTGGCCTCCGAAGTGCGCTCGCTCGCGCAGCGCAGCAGCCAGGCGGCCAGCGAAATCAAGGCCATCATCGCCGAGGGCGTCACGCAGATCGAAGGCGGAGCCAGCCTCGTCGAGCAGGCCGGCGGCGTGATGGGCGAAGTCGTGTCCAGCATCCGCCGCGTGACAGACATCATGGGCGAGATCAGTTCCGCCAGCGCCGAACAGAGCACCGGCATGTCCCAGATCGGCCGGGCAGTCACGCAGATGGACCAGGGCACGCAGCAGAACGCTGCACTGGTGGAGCAGCTCGCGGCCTCTGGCGATGGCCTGAGCGCGCAGGCGCGAAACCTCGTGGACGCGATTGCGGCATTCCGCACGAGTGACAACGGCTTGCGCCACAGGGAACTGGCCGCCGCCTGAAGGCCCGGACAGCTCACCTCAACGGGGTGGCCCGTCAATAGTTCTTCTTCAGGTCCATGCCGGCGTACAGCTGCCCGACCTGGGCCTCGTAGCCGTTGAACATCAGCGTCTTGCGCTTCTTGGCAAACAGGCCGTCTTCGCCGATGCGCCGCTCGCTGGCCTGGCTCCAGCGCGGGTGGTCCACGTCGGGGTTCACATTGCTGTAAAAGCCGTATTCCTGCGGTGCGGCCTTGTTCCAGGCGGTCTTGGGTTCCTTGTCGGTGAAGCGGATCTTCACGATGCTCTTGCCGTTCTTGAAGCCGTACTTCCAGGGAACCACCAGGCGCACCGGCGCGCCGTTCTGGTTGGGCAGCACCTCGCCATACATGCCGAAGGTCAGCAGCGTCAGCGGGTGCATGGCCTCGTCCAGGCGCAGGCCTTCCACATAAGGCCAGTCCAGCACGCGCGAGCCCACAAAGGGCATGGTCTTCGGATCGGCCTGGGTGATGAACTCCACATACCTGGCGTTGCCCAGCGGCTCCACCCGTTTGATGAGCTCGCTCATCGAATACCCCACCCACGGGATCACCATGGACCAGCCTTCCACGCAGCGCATGCGGTAGATGCGCTCTTCCTGGGCGCTGAGCTTGAGCAGGTCCTCCAGCGTGTATCTGGCGGGCTTCCTGACCAGGCCGTCCACTTCCACTGTCCAGGGCGTGGTCTTGAGCGTGTGGGCGTTTCTCGCGGGATCGGCCTTGTCGGTGCCGAACTCGTAGAAATTGTTGTAGGTGCTGGCGTCCTTGTAGTCCGTCAGCTTTTCCATGACCACGGCACCTGCCGCCGACGACTTCCCGCCGGGCAGCGCCGCCAGCTTGCCTGGACGCGGGGTTTGCGCCAGCGCCTGGCGCGAGGCCCAGCCCGCCAGTGCCGCACCCGCTGCACCACCGGCCAGCAGTTTCATCATGTCGCGCCGGCCCGCATAGGCGCTGCGCGGCGTGATTTCGCTGGAAACCGGGTGGATGAAACCGTCGTTGTGCGTCCTGATCAGCATGGTCAATCCTTGTGATGTGCTCGAAGGTGCCCGTATGTCACGCCCGGGCCGGCTTTCTTACAGGGTGCCGTAGCTGTGCAGCCCCGACAGGAACATGTTCACGCCCAGGAAGGCGAATGTGGTCACTGCCAGCCCGACCAGCGCCCACCAGGCCGACACGGTTCCCCGCAGACCCTTCATCAGGCGCATGTGCAGCCAGGCAGCGTAGTTGAGCCAGACGATCAGCGCCCAGGTTTCCTTGGGGTCCCAGCTCCAGTAGCCGCCCCAGGCCTCGGCCGCCCACAAGGCACCGAGCACCGTGGCAATGGTGAAGAAGGCAAAACCCACGGCGATGGACTTGTACATCACGTCGTCCAGCACCTCGAAAGACGGCAGGCGTTGTGCAATGCGCCCGCGCGCAGCCAGGATGCCGGCCACGATCAGCGCCGAGATGCCGAAATACACGATCCAGTAGCTGCTGCCGCCGTCCACCTTCTGGCGGAACACGATGGGCTCAAAGCAAAGGACCACGCCCAGCAGCCACAGGGGTGCCAGCTTGTACCAGCGGGTTTCCGTGGCCTGCTGCTTGATCAGGTAGGCAAACGCCACCATGGCCGACAGTGCGAATGTGCCGTAGCCGATGAAATTGGCCGGAACGTGCAGTTTCATCCACCAGCTTTTCAGGGCCGGCACCAGCGGCTGGATTTCATGCGCCTCGCGCACCACCGTGTACCACAGCAGGAAGCCCACCGCGGCGCTGACCACCAGCATCACGAACGCACCCATGGCCCGGGTGCGGTACTGGTCCTCAAAATACAGGTAGAAGGCCGCCGTCATCCAGCAGAACAGCACGAAAACTTCGTACAGGTTGCTCACGGGGATGTGGCCCACGTCCGCGCCGATCAGGTAGCTTTCGTACCAGCGCACCATGGTGCCGATCAGCGCCATGGCAACAGCCACCCAGGCCAGGCGCGAGCCCAGCAGTTCCATGGTGGCGGCCTGGCCACGCGCGAACATGCCGATCCAGTAGAACAGCGTGCTCATGAAGAACAGCATGCTCATCCACAGGATGGCCGACTGGCTGGACAGGAAATACTTGAGCCAGAACACCTGCTCGGCCCGGACCAGGCTGCCCTGATAAGCCCAGATGGCCAGCAGCGAGAACGCCGCCACTGCCATCATCAACACCCGCAGGGGCCGCCAGAACCAGCCCAGCCAGATCGCCGAGGGAATGGTGCCGATCAGGATGGCCTTCTCATAAACGTCCATGTAGGCCGCATAGCGCGAGAAGGCAAACAGGCCGCCCGCCACAACCAGCGCGGCAAAGACCCAGTCCAGCGCATTGCGGCGGGACATGAAGCTTTCGTTGAGGGTGATGGTGGCGGTGTTCAAGGCTGTCCCCCGATCAATTTGGTCTTGAGCATGTCGAATTCCCGGTCGGTGTCCATCGTCTGGCGGTTGCTGGACAGGGCCATTGACGCCTGCGCGCCGTCGCCCTGCGGTGCCAGCCACACCCACAGGCGGCGTTCACGCACATAGAGCATGGCAAAAACACCCAGGATGAGCAAGGCGCATCCCAGGTAAACAATGTTGCGCCCAGGGGCACGTGCCACCTGGAACACACTGGCCTGCACCTGGGTGAAGTCCTTGAGCTGGAACGTCATGGGCGCCGGGTACAGCGGCAGGTCCGACAGGGCCAGCACCGCCTGCGTCATGAAAGCCTGGGTCCGGTCGCCAGGCTCCAGCGGCTTCTTGCCCGCGCGTTCGCGCGACATCTGCGTCAGCTCGAACAGCACGCCATTCAGGATGCGGATCAGCACTTCGCCGGCGCGCGCGCGCTCGGCCTCGGGCACGTTGGTTTCCATGAAGTCTGAAATGGCCTGCAACCCGCCTGCGGACTTGCCATCACGGCCCGACTCAGCACCGGCAAACAGGGCCACGGCCCGCAGCGCAGAAGCGGCCAGCTGGCCGGCCAGCTCAGGCCGCGACGGATCGGTCGCGCGCGCGGCATAGCGGCGCACCGCCTGCTCGCGCAACGCCGGGTCGGCCAAAGCAGCGCTCAGCTGCATGAAACCGGTCATTTCGCCCTGGTCGTCCGCCGGCACACGCAGGTAGCGGAAAGACTCCGCCGGCGTGGCGCGCATGCCCAGCAGGAACACCGGCGAACCATCGCCCATGTCCACGGGCAGCATGTAGTTGTGGAATTCATGCGCCTGGCCGGCAGCGTCACGCAGTTTGTAGGTGATGCTGGGGCCGACGTTGCGCAGCTCCTTCTTGGTCACGGTCTTGTTGGCAGCGCCCAGGCGCGAGTCAATCGATTCACGCAGGTCCACCTTGCGCACATCCACGCCCTGGGCACCATTGCCCGAGAAGTTCTCGACGTTGATGATGCGCAGCGCCGTGTATTCCAGCGTCATCTTGTCAGCGCCCGCGCCCTGCCCGCGCGTGAGCTGGGACGCGCCGCCGATGGTGCCCTGGATGTCAAAGGCCTTGCTCGCGCCGTTCATCGGCACCGACCGCAGCGTCACGGCCGAGCCCCCATCGTCGAAGCTGGACTGGTAGATCTCGATGCCGCGGTGACGCGCCGGGTGGTTGACCTCCACGCGCGCCGGGATCTTTTCACCGGTCTCCCTGTCATGGATCACGATTTCGCTGGCGAACAGCTTGGGCATGCCGGTGGAATAGTGCTCGACAATGAATTTCTTGAGCTCAATGGCAAACGGCAGCTCCTGCAAAAGGATGCCGTCCGACTGGTTCAGGATGGCCGTGCCCGACTGCGTGCCCTCGGCCACCAGCAGGTTGCCGCGAAAGGTGGGATTGCGTTCGGACAGCCGGTGCTCGGGCTTCACATCGGCAATCAGTCCGCCGCCGGTGTAGGGCGTCTTGCCATTGAACAGCATCTGCGCGCGTACGATGAGGTCACCATCCAGCAGGCCGCCCACACACACCAGCACGATCGCGCTGTGCGCCGCGATGTAGCCGATCTTGTTGGCCGCGCCGGCCTTGGCCGCCACCATCCAGCCGTCACCCTGGGGGGTGCTGCGTTGCTGCAGCTTCACCTTCCAGCCGCCGCTGGCCAGGGTGCGGCCAATGCGGTCGGCCGCGACCTGTGGCGTTTCATTCAGCACGGCGCCGGCGCGGTGGTGAAAAGCCTTCAGGCTCTGCTCGCGGATGTTTTCCTTGTGGGTTTTCAGGTCCGCCACGATCTTGGGCGTATTGCGCGCAATGCACAGCGACGTGCTGATCACCAGAAAGGCCAGGATCAGCAGGAACCACCAGGCGCTGTACACCGCATTGAGCTTGAGCGCCATGAACAGCTGCGCCCAGAACGGGCCAAACTGGTTGACGTAGTTGACCACGGGCTCATGCTGCTTGAGCACCGTGCCGATGACCGAAGCAATGCAGATGATCGTCAGCAGCGAGATCGAAAACCGCATCGACGACAGCAGCTCCACCGCCGAGCGCAAGGCCTGCGAGCCGGTCCTGACGTGAAGCCCTTGGGTGGATGCTGACATCTTGTCCTGTGAAGTTCTGGGGAACAAAAAAGGCGGGCCCTCGAGAGAGGCGCCCGCCTTGTTTGGTTTGGTTGTTGGCGGTTAGTTCAACAGAATCAGCGCAGGCCGGCGATGTAGTCGGCCACAGCCTTGATCTCGCGGTCGTTCAGCTTGGCGGCCACCTGGGTCATCTGCACGCTGTTCTTGCGCGCGCCGTCGCGGAAAGCCTTGAGCTGGGCGTCGGTGTATTCAGCGTGCTGGCCGCCCAGGCGCGGGTACTGGGCCGGGATGCCGGCACCGTTGGGGCTGTGGCAGCCGGCGCAGGCGGCGATCTGGCGGTCAGCCACGCCACCGCGGTAGATGCGCTCGCCCAGGGCCACCAGTTCCTTGTCCTTGGCGAAGCCGGGCTTGGCCTTCTTGGACGTGACCCAGGCGGCGATGTTCTTCATGTCGGCATCGCTCAGCGTGGCGGCAAAGCCCTGCATCACGGCGTTGGTGCGCTTGCCGGATTTGAATTCCTGCAGCTGCTTGACCAGGTATTCAGGGTGCTGCTGGGCCAGCTTGGGGTTGGCCGGCGCGCCGGAGTTGCCGTCGGCGCCGTGACAGGCCGCGCACACCGCGGTGTACTTGGCCTCGCCCTGCACGTGGTCGGGCTTGGCTGCCATGGGAGCCGCTGGGGGAGCTGCCGCAGCTGCGGGTGCGGCCGGCGCAGCGGGCGCCTGGGCAAAGGCGGAAAAGGCAGGTGCCACCAGCGCGGCAGCGGTCAGCAAGGAGGCTAGCAACTTCATATCGGGGGTGTGTTTATTGGCGCAAAACCCTGCGATTCTACAATGACGCCTCGGGTTTCCCCGCAATTCCAGGCCATCCAATGACTAAACCAGCCGGGTCACCCCCTGCCAAGCCCCCCGCCGCCCCTGCTGCAGCCACGACAGCCATGGGCTGGATGCACACGGCCAAATTCCTCACCACGGCCCCCAAACTTGAATTCCTGCCGCCCCTCTCGGTGCCTGAAATTGCGTTCGTGGGCCGTTCCAATGCCGGCAAATCGACCTGCATCAACACCCTGACCCAGCAAAAGCGCCTGGCATTTGCCTCCAAGACACCGGGGCGCACCCAGAGCATCAACCTGTTCACGCTGGGCAAGCAGGGGGTCACCGACGCCGTGCTGGCCGACCTGCCGGGTTACGGCTATGCCGCCGTTCCCAAACAGGACAAGCTGCGCTGGCAGCAGGTCATGGCCAATTACCTGGTCACCCGCGACAACCTGCGCGGCATCGTGCTGCTGTGCGACCCCCGCCACGGCATGACCGAACTGGACGAAATCCTGCTGGAAGTCATCCGCCCCCGGGTGGAAGAAGGCCTCAAATTCCTGGTGCTGCTGACCAAGGCCGACAAGCTGAATCGGGCCGAGGGCACCAAGGCGCTGTCCATTGCGCGACTGCAGGCCGGCGGCGGCGAGGTGAAACTGTTCTCGGCGCTCAAGAAACAGGGCGTTGACGAAGTCGCCCAGCTGCTGTTTGACTGGGCCCACCCTGAACCTGCCCCGACCGCCAGCGAATGATCGAACACTTCCAGCTCAGCCTGCCCCACGGAATCACCCTCAGCTGCCGTGCGTCGGGTGAGCGGGGCCGGCCGGTGCTGGTGTTCCTTCACGGTTTTCCGGAGGCGGCGTTTGTCTGGGACGAACTGCTGGCACATTTAGCCCAGCCACAGCACGGCGGCTACCGTTGCGTGGCCCCCAATCTGCGCGGATTCGAGCAGTCCAGCGCGCCCGCCGATGTCAGCGCCTACCGACCCAAGCACCTGGTGCAGGACATTGCCGCGCTGATTGCCGCCGAATCAGCCGGTGCCCCGATCGAATGCCTGGTTGCGCATGACTGGGGCGGGGCCGTGGCCTGGAACCTTGCCAACCAGCTGCCGCAGCTGATCCGGCGGCTGGCGATCATCAATTCGCCGCACCCCGGCACCTTTCTGCGCGAGCTCAAGACCAGCGCAAGGCAGCAGGCCGCAAGCGCCTACATGAATTTCCTGATCCGCCCGGATGCTGAAAGCCTGCTGGCGGCCGACGACCATGCGCGGATGTGGGCGTTTTTCAGCAAGGCCAAGGACGGCGCCAACCCGCCTGCATGGCTGACCGATCCCGTCAGGAACCAGTACCGCGCAGTCTGGAACGCCGGCCTGTCGGGTGGCTGCAACTACTACCGCGCGTCACCGTTGCGCCCGCCAACGCCCGAAGACCCGGGCGCAGCTGCCATCGAACTGCCGGACAGCATGCTGACCGTGAGTGTGCCCACGCTGGTGGTATGGGGCATGGACGACGTAGCCCTGCCGCCCGAGCTGATTGACGGCCTGCAGGCGTATGTGCCGCGGCTGACACTGCACCGCGTCGAAGGCGCCACGCACTGGATCATCCATGAGCAGCCGCAACGCGTGGCACGGTACCTGGGTGATTTCCTGAACACTCAGTAAACCCCGGGCTCGCCCGGCGGACGGGTCTTGAAGCGCTTGTGCACCCAGTAGTACTGGGCCGGCATGGCGTCGATCCATTCCTGCAGCCGCAGGTTCATTCGGGCAGTGTCGGCGCTCATGTCGTCACCGGGAAAATCGGTCCAGGCGGGCATCACCTGCACCTCATAGCCTGTGGAGGTCATGCGGGTGACCACCGGCACCACGCTGGCGCGCGCCAGCCGGGCAAAGCGCGACAGCGACGGCACGGTGGCGGCCTGTACGCCGTAGAAAGGTACAAAAATCGACTCCTCGGGGCCGAAGTTCATGTCGGGCAACAGGTACAGGGGCTCACCCGCGCGCAGCGCCGCCACGATGGTGCGCACCCCATCGGCCCGCCCGAACAGCCGCCCGTTGCCGTAGCGGCTGCGTCCCGCATGGATCCAGGCGTCCACCACCTTGTCGGCCTGATCGGTGTAGATGGTGGTGAAAGCACGTGACAGTTGCTGCGTCAGGGCCGTCCAGCCGGCGTCCAGGCCGACGAAATGCGGCGCGAAGATCACCGTGGGCCGCACGCCGGACAAGGCCTCGACCTCGCCGCTGAGCACCAGGCGCCGGCGCGTGACTTCGGGGCTGCCATGCCAGAGCCAGCCCCGGTCCAGCCAGGCCCGCGCGAAATGCACGAAGACCTGCGGCACCAGCGCGCGGCGCTGAGCATCGCTCCACTGCGGAAAACACAGGGCCAGATTGGCCCGCACCACACGCCGGCGCGGCACCACCACCGCGTACAACGCCCATCCCAGCACCCAGCCCAGCGCGCGCACCCACGCCAGCGGCAGCCGGCCCAGCAATCGCATGAAGGCAACGCCCAGGTGACTGGTCATGGCGCGGCGTCCTCGCGCGGCGCCTTGTACCGCGCGTAGCCCCACAGGTACTGCTGAGGGCATTCGCGCACCAGCGCCTCCATGGCGGCATTGACCTGGGCGGCGGCGGCCGGCGCGTCTTCTGCCAGCACCTGCGCCATCGGCCGCACGTGGATCACATAGCCCCGGCCCCAGCCGCGCCGCTCGCCCCAGGCCAGCAATACCTGCGCGCCGGACTGCCGCGCCAGCCGCGCCGACAGTGTCATGGTGTAGGCGTCACGGCCAAAAAAGGGGGCCCAGACACCCAGCCCCTGTGGGGGCACCTGGTCAGGCAGCAGGCCCACCGCTTCGCCTTTTTTAAGGGCTTTCAGCATCTGCTTGACCCCCGACAGCGTGGTGGGCGCAGTGGCCAGCCCGGGCCTGCTGCGCGCGCCGGCTACGAGCGAGCGCAGCCAGGCCTTGCGCGCGGGCCGGTACAGCACGGTGATGGGCCCGCGCGTGGCGCCAAAGCGCTGCGCATAGCCCTGGGCAGTGATTTCAAAGCAGCCCAGGTGCGGCGTGAGAAACACAATGCCGCGTCCCTGGGCATGGGCAGCTTCGATCCACTGCGCACCATCCCAGGCAATGGACACGGGAGCGCCGAACCACAGGCGGGGCAGTTCGGCCACCAGCTTGCCCGATTCACCCACGGCGGTGCGCCACCGGCCCGGCGCCATGCCGGCCTGGGCGGCGTTGTCGCGCAGGCGGCGACGGTACACGGCTGAGCCCAGGTAGGCCAGCCAGCCCAGCACCCAGCCGGCCGCGTGCAGCAGCCACAACGGCAGAACCGACAACGCGCGAAACAGGGTCAGCATGGGTCTGGTTAAAATCCGGGGGTCGCCGAGTTATGAACTACTTGCAGGGCGACGTTAAAAAAAGCTGCTAAAGCGTTCGCCGAAGCTTCATGCCAGGCAACGCGCCTTGCAACCAACGGAGTTTATTCAAATGGCGAACGATTTCCTTTTTACGTCCGAATCCGTTTCTGAGGGCCACCCCGACAAGGTCGCCGACCAGATTTCCGATGCGATCCTGGACGCGATCTTCAAGCAGGATCCGCGCAGCCGCGTGGCCGCCGAAACGCTGACCAACACCGGCCTGGTCGTGCTGGCTGGTGAAATTACCACCAACGCCCACGTGGACTACATCGAGGTCGCGCGCAACACCATCAAGCGCATCGGCTACGACAACACCGAATACGGCATCGACTACAAGGGCTGCGCGGTGATGGTCTGCTATGACAAGCAGTCCAATGACATCGCCCAGGGCGTGGACCATGCCAGCGACGATCACCTGAACACCGGTGCCGGCGACCAGGGCCTGATGTTCGGCTATGCCTGCGACGAAACGCCCGAGCTGATGCCCGCGCCCATTTATTACGCCCACCGGCTGGTGGAGCGCCAGGCCCAGCTGCGCAAGGACGGCCGCCTGCCCTTCCTGCGCCCGGACGCCAAGAGCCAGGTCACGATGCGCTACGTCGACGGCAAGCCGCACAGCATCGCCACCGTGGTGCTGTCCACCCAGCACAGCCCCGACCAGAGCGAAACGCCCACGAAGATGAAGGCGTCGTTCAACGAAGCCATCATCGAGGAAATCATCAAGCCGGTGCTGCCCAGGGAATGGCTGCAAAACACCCGCTACCTCATCAACCCCACCGGCCGCTTCGTCATCGGCGGCCCGCAGGGTGACTGCGGCCTGACCGGACGCAAGATCATTG
>CAZUJD010000070.1:0-12240 GCA_964620025.1 uncultured Ramlibacter sp.
ATCACCATCCGCGGCAAGGGCAGCCACGCCGCGTTGCCGCACAATGGCATCGATCCGGTGCCCATTGCCTGCCAGATGGTCCAGGCTTTCCAGACCATTGTCAGCCGCAACATCAAGCCCATTGACGCTGGCGTTATCAGCGTCACCATGATTCACGCTGGCGAAGCCACCAACGTCGTGCCCGACAGCTGCGAACTGCAGGGCACGGTGCGCACCTTCAGGACTGAAGTCCTGGACCTGATCGAGCAGCGCATGAAGCAGGTGGCCGAGCACGTCTGCGCAGCGCATGACGCGCAATGCGAGTTCGTGTTCGAGCGCAACTACCCGCCTACGGTCAACCACCCGCGGGAGGCCGAATTCGCGCGCAAGGTCATGGCCTCCATCGTCGGCGCCGACAACGTGGATGCCCAGGAGCCCACCATGGGCGCCGAGGACTTTGCCTACATGCTGCAAGCCAGACCGGGCGCCTACTGCTTCATTGCCAACGGCGACGGATCCCATCGCGAGATGGGACACGGCGGCGGACCCTGCATGCTGCACAACCCGAGCTTCGACTTCAACGACGACCTGATTCCGCTGGGCGCCACCTTCTGGGTGCGCCTGGCCGAAGAGTGGCTGGCCGGGGACGCAGCATGATCGGCGTCACGCAAGCCTTCTCACCGACCTACGCCCAAGCCCGCACCAAGTTCCTCGAAGCCGCAGCCACTGCCGGGCTGCAGATCGAGTCGCACGTACACCCTGAAAAGGGCCGTGAGGGCGAAACCCTGGCCATGGACGTGGCCCTGGACGGACCGCCTGATGCGGACCGGCTGCTGATCATCACCAGCGCCTGCCACGGCGCAGAGGGTTACTGCGGTACGGGCGTTCAGGTGTTTGCACTCCATGACGAGGAGTGGCGGACCAAGGCTCGCAGTGCCGGCGTTGCAGTGCTGTATGTGCATGCGCTCAACCCCTACGGTTTCTCGCACATCCGTCGCGCCACGCATGAAAACGTGGACCTGAACCGCAACTTCCATGATTTCAGCAAGCCGCTGCCGGTGAACGAGGCCTACCGCGGGCTGCAACCGCTGTTGCTGCCTGAACAGTGGCCACCCGCCGCCGACAATGTTGCCGCCATCAACAACTACATTGCCACGCACGGCGAGGCAGCCTACCAGGCAGCCATTTCGCGCGGTCAGCATGAATTTCCCGGCGGCCTGTTCTTCGGTGGGACGGCGCCGACCTGGAGCAACACGACCTTGCGCAGCGTACTGCGCCAGCATGGAAGTCGCGCTTCGCGCATTGCCTGGATCGACATCCACACGGGCCTGGGCCCCAGCGGTCTGGGTGAACGCATCTATGCCGGCCGCGACGACGACGACGCCGTGCGGCGCGCCAGGTCGTGGTGGGACGGGGGCGGCTCTACGCCGGTGACGTCCATCTATGACGGCACGTCCACCTCTGCCTTTCTCACGGGGCTGATGTGGACCAGCATTTATCAGGAATGCCCTCAGGCCGAGTACACCGGCATCGCCATGGAGTACGGCACGGTGCCGGTGCTGGACGTCATGCAGGCATTGCGTGGTGAACACTGGCTGCACCAGCACCCGGATGCACCTGAAGCACTGGCCGCGCAGATCCGGGCGCAAATGCTGGCCGCGTTCTACACCGACACCGACACCTGGAAAGGCCAGATCATCAGCCAGGCGAGGCAATCGATGTTCCAGGCAGCCGAAGGCCTGGCGCGCTGAGCAGCAACGCGGTCAGATCGCCCAGCGTTGCTGGGCGATCTCCAGCAACCCGTCGAAGATCAGGCTGTCCACCAGTTCGAACCTGACTGACATGCTGGGCGCCATCTTCCAGCCGGCGCCGCCCGTCATGATGCAGGCCGGCTCGGCGTTGCAGTGCGCACGTACGTGCTGGACCATGCGCTCCACGGCACCGGCAATGGCGTAGGTGCCGCCGCTGGTCAATGCATCACTGGTGTTCGTGGGAAATTCGCGGACTTCACCGGTAGGCACATGCAAGCCGGCCGTGCCCGATTCGAGCGCGCGCAGCATGATGCCGTGCCCCGGCAGGATCAGGCCACCCAGGAAACGACCCTGGACGTCAATCGCTTCCACCGTCACCGCCGTCCCCACCATCACCACGACCAGCGGCCGCGCGGGCCCCTGTGACAGCATGCGGTGACGTGCACCAATCATCGCAACCCAGCGGTCGGAGCCCAGCCGCGTGGGGTGGTCATAACCATTGATGAGGCCAGCCTCTGACGCGCTGGACACCACCCACTGCGCAGTGACATCCCAGATTTCCATCTGCTCTTCGACCCGGCGCTTGACCGCATCGCCGGCCACCACGCAACCGAGCATCCGCTGTGGTGCCGGCAACCCGGCCCATTCGCCCTCGGCCAGTCTGTCGATGTTTTCCAGGAATTCCGCGCCATGCGCCAGCAGCGTGGCCCCCGCACGCGCATGGTCGTAGTGCGCCCATTTCAGGCGTGTATTGCCGACATCAATCGCCAGGAATGTCATGGGGGTCAGGCGGCGCGCGCTGCGTTGATCTGTCGGGCCATCTGGTCCACCACTTCCGCGGCAGCCTCTTCCAGACTGGCCAGGCGGGCGCAGTCTGCGAGTGCGCGGGTCACCTGCTGCTGCATCTCCCGGTGGATTTCCTGCGGGGCTTCCACGCCGAGTTCAGGGCCGTCGGAGCCGGCCTGCGCCGCCGCCGCAAGGCTGCCCATGCGCGTATTCCAGTTGCGCGCTGTGCCCGACAAGGCCTGTGACAGGTGCTGAACAAGCGCCCCGCGTGCCGCCAGCAGATCCCGGGTCTGGGTCAGCACCTGCTGGGCTGTGGCGCTCAGCGCGCGCAGGGCCTTCAGGCGGGCCACCAGAATTTCGCAACGAGCGGCATCCTCGCGGACTTTCTGCTGGGCAAGCGGATCGGTGGCAGCGGCAGCATGACGTTGTTGCAACTGGCCACGCATGTCCTGCAGCCATTTGGCGCCCTGCTCCACGATCTTGTCCAGGGCCTTGTACTCGACGTCCAGATTCAGCAGGGACCTGTCAGTGGCTGCCGCACCCGCCGCATGGTTGCGATTCAATTCGCCCGCCCGTGCAGTGACGGACTGGACCTTTGCGCTGACCATGTCCACCTGGGCGGCAAATTCAGCACCGGCGCTACGGGCCTTGCCGGTCGTGCGGGCCCACCAGCCCCGGCTTTGCAGAAGATTGAAATCAAGTTGCTGCTGGGCCGTCGCCAGAGCATCCAGATCGCTTGCCAGGGCGCCTGCGGCCCGGTCCAGGGCCTGCTGGGCCAGTGCCTGCTGTACCTCCAGCAGGTTGTCGACCTGCAGGCGGCCCACGTCTGCGGCCATGCGGTCCAGCCAGGCCTCGGGTGTGGCAGCCGGCTGCGGTTTGAGTCGCGACAGCTTGCCGGGCGACATCAGGGATGCGGTGCGATCGTGATCAGTCATGAATGTGTGCGCTCCTGGAGGGCGGTGCTTCCTGCCAATATAAACCCTTCACGCATTTCAGATTGCACCCATCCAGCAGGCGCGCTGGATCGCAGCCATCTTGTTGTCCACCTTGAGCTTGTTCATGGCATTGGCGATGTGGTAGTTGACCGTGCGTTCGCTGCAGCGCAGGCGCGCTGCGCTCTCGCGGGCCGTCATGCCACCAAAGGCCAACGCCAGGCACTCGCGCTCACGCGGGCTCAGGGTGGATCGCGCCTGGGCGATGGAACGCTTGACCAGCGGCCAGATGTTCAGGGCAGACCACACGAGCGAAGCGGCCTCGGCGCGGTCATTGAGCTCGCGTGGGCTGAACATGAAACATTCAAAGGCACGCCCGGCCGGCAACGAGAACTCGACACGAATGACAGTCTGGTATCCGTGGGCCAGCGCCAGCAGGCGCCAGCGGCTGGCGCTCAGGTGATCAGATTTGGCAATGTGTTGCCAGGCCACAAGGGGTGCATCGGATTCACGCCAGGGCGCACCGAAATCACGACTCTCGGCCAGCGCCGTGGCGGCGTCGCCTATCAAGGGCGGATGGACGGCCAGAACCTGCCTGTCCTCCGGCGTACCAAACGGGTCCGGTCCGAGCACCACCACCGCTTCGACCGAAAACTCGCGCAGGGCACACACCCAGTCGCTGAGGATGCCGTCCAGACCCACGCTGTCAAAGTTAACAGGTACTCCCATCAGATCGCCGGTTCCCTTGCTTCAGAGGCAGTGACAATATCATCAATACTGTGAACAAACGCACAACATCCAATTCGATGAGGGAGGCCAGTCTTCTGACCTGGGCACATCGTCTTGCCATGCGCACTTCCGGCGGTCTTCGCCCTGCAATGGCCACCGAACTGGTGCAGCCCTTGCTGGAGCCCATCCTGCATCCTTCGCGCTGGCGTATCCGCGCACTGGGACTGTCCACTGCTGTCGGCCATCCACTGTTTTACCTGTTCTGGGAGAAGTACCTGCCCCAGCCCTACGAACCGCTTGGCCTGCGATTGCTGATGAGCGCGCTGGGACTGGCCCTGCTTGTGTTCCGCCCCATCTACAGCAGCCCACCCAGCGCAGTGTCGGCGGCCGTTTTCACGGTGATCTTCTGGATCACGCTGCCCGTGTTTTTTTCCTGGATGTTCCTTTGCAACGGCGGCAATGCGGTGTGGCTGGCCAGTCTGAGCGCCATGTTCCTCATCTACTACCACCTGACTGACTGGCGCATCGCAACGATTGGCAGTTTCACGGGCGGGCTGACCGCCTGGCTTGCGTTCGGCGCGTTCGGCCCGGCGACGCCTTCCATGACCCTTGAGCAGATCGCCACCAACGGCATCGTGCTGGGTTTCAGCTGGTACATGGCACTGATGCTTGGACTGTCGTCGTCCAACCTGCGACGTGAACAGATCAACTACACACTGGCAACCATGGGCATCATGGCCCATGAATTGCGCACGCCGCTGGCCACAATGGCGCTCATCGGGGATGCCGTGCGAAATGAAGCCAGGCCGCAGCCCGGCGCCGATGCGGCGCGTCTGGAACTGCTGGGAAACCGGCTGCATACGCTCGTGCGCAACATGAACCACCAGATCGATACCCAGATCGCGAATGCACGCATTCTGAGACTGCCCCGGCACAAGGAAGCCATCAGCGCCGCCGCGCTGGTACAGGGTGCCCTGCGCGACTATCCGTACCGCAGCACACGCGAACGCGAAAGCGTGACTCTGCTGGTACACGCGGATTTCCGGTTCCGTGGATCCCAGGCGCTGTTCTCGCAGGTGATCGACAACCTGGTGAAGAACGCCCTGCGATCACTGGCGGCCGCCACCACGGCCAGCAAGCCGGGTGATCTCCTGATCGAGATCGGCACCGTGCGCGAACAAGGGCGCATCGTGATCACCGACCAGGGCGTAGGCATCGGCATGGAACTGCAACAAAGAATCTTCGAGCCATTTTTCTCCACCGATCGCGGCACCGGCCACGGACTGGGTCTGGCCTTTTGCAAGCGGGTCATCCAGAGTGCGCATGGTTCCATCCGCGTCAAGTCCGAGCCAGCCCGCGGCGCCATCTTCACCATTGAACTGCCAAAGCTGGACTAGCACAATGTCACGAATTGCCCACTTCACTCCGGGATCACGCCCATGAGCTTCGCCCTGTTCCAACGACCTGGCACCGTGGTCTTCCTGGATGATGACCCCGACTATCTGGAAATGCTGGCGCTCGTGTTGCCCCGCCACTGGCACCTGAAGCTCTTCCTGCGTCCGCACGACTGCATCAACTACCTGCAGCAGGAGCCGCCCTTCTGGGAGGCTGATGCATGGAACCAGCAACAGCTGGTGGAGCACTGGCGCGAGGGCAAGCCGCTGATACCGCAGTTGCTGGGCTATTGGTCCAAGTACACCGAACGCTATGCACTGACACGGGTCTGCGTGGTCGACTACTCCATGCCCGCCATGGATGGCCTGCAGGCACTTGGCGAGCTGGTGGATTGGCCGGGTTCCCGCGTGCTGCTGACCGGCCAGGCTGACGAACAGGTGGCCGTCAACGCCTTCAACCGCGGCCTGATCGACCAGTTCATCGCCAAGCAGACCCCCGACATCTCCCACCGGCTGATTGACGCCGTGGAAAACCTGATGGCCGCGCCCAATCCGCGGCACTCGCAGATCTGGAGGGCCACGCTCACGCCCCAGCAAAACGCCCTGCTGCGTGTGCCGTCCATCGGTCGCGACCTGACGGATTTCGCCAGCAAGCGCTGGGTGGAGCATGTGGTGATTGGCGATCCGTTCGGTGTTCTGGGGATGGATGCTGACGGTCAGGTTTCATGGCTGCAGCTTGAACCTGTCAGCGGGCTCGAAGACCTGGCTGTGCTGGCCGAAGCTGAAGGCCTTGGTTCAGCAGCTGCAGCGGACATCCGCAACGGTCGAAAACTGATCGACCTGGAACTTCGCCAGGCGCTGGCGCATGGCGCGCCGCCTGAGCTGAATCCGGCGTTTACCATCGGTCGCGAGGAAAACCTGCTTGGCGCACTGTTTCCGATTCCGCCATCGTTGTGCCCCGATACAACCGGCAGCTTCGGACGATGGCTTGCACGCCAGGAACATCGCACCGTGCAGGGCTGACGCAGCGCGGATCAGGCCGCCGCCACAGTCCGCCCACGCCTGGCCGCTGGCCAGTCCCAAGGCCTGGCGAGCGCGAGCACGTCATGCGCGGCCGACTCCACGTGCGCCAGCTCGGCGCTGGTCAAAGCGGCGTGCAGTGTCAGGCGGATCATGGCGCGGTTGCGGCTGGTGGCAGGGGCACAGAAGACAGCACCAAAGACACCCCGGTCTTCAAGCTGGTCGCGCAGCGCCAGCGTGTCGTATTCCGTGCCAACCTCAAGGGCAATAATCTGTTCGCTACCCTGGTGGATGGGATAGCCCATGTCTGACAGGCTGCGTCGCAGACGGCGTGTGTTGGCATGCAGCCTGTCCCTCGCGCCATCACTGTGGCGGACGACCTCCAGCGTGGCAGCCAGTCCCGCAACCTCATGCGGCAACAGCGCCGAGCTGAAGATGCCGGGAAAGCTGTGGCACATCAGGTAGTTGCGAAGCTGGGGGGGCGCTGTAAAAAAGCCCGCGCGACCAGCAAACGCCTTGGCCAGGCTGGCCGTGATGAAATGCACCCGGTGTGACAGCCCCAACTGGGCGCACAGGCCGGCGCCCGCTGGGCCATGCGTGCCCAGGGAGTGGGACTCATCCACCAGCACCATGCAGTCGTGGCGTTCGGCCACTTCGACCATGTCAGCCAACGGACACAAGGCCCCCGTGGTGCTGTAGACCGAGTCCACCACCACCAGGCCTGGTCCATGGCGCGCCGCCATCTTGGCGAGGTGAGCGGGGTCATTGTGGCGAAAGGCGTGAATGGGGGCACCAGAAGCACGTGCCCCTTCCCACAACGACATGTGCGCCAGCATGTCGATGTAAACAGGCGTCTGGGGATCTGCCGCCACCTGCAGCAAGCCCAGGTTGGCTGTGTACCCGGATTGGCAAAGGTAACCGTCATCCTTGCCGATCCAGTGCGCAATGTCTGCCTCCAGCCGGCCGGCGGGATGCCCTTCCAGGTGGAAAACGCCCGACTGGATGACAAACTCCCGGTCCTGGCGCAAGGATCGAAGCTGCGCCTGCACGATATCGGGATGGCCAGTCACAGCTAGATAGTCATTGCCATCCAGCCGCACCGCATTGGGTCCCGGTGGACGGCCGTGTGTCACAAAGCGCCCACCCCATTCTTCCAGGTAGCGGGGGGTGAATTCCGCCAGCCGGCGTTGCAGATTTGCGCCCAACGGTGGATTGACGGCTTTCAGGGCGACCGCCTTGTCGAGTACTTCCATGTGCACCTCGTAAAAATTTGGTGCAACCATTGAAGTTCGAAACAGAACTTTACGTCCGCCGACCCCTGTCAAGTTTGACAGGTGGTCCGCTCCTCCCAGCCATGAGTATCAGACATTGATGTCCAATATTTGTACGTTAGTACCAACAAACCGGGAGTGCCTGTCTGGCAGTGCAATGAACCTTCTGGGCTTCAGACCAGTTTGCCGTGACACGCCTTGTACTTTTTGCCACTGCCACAAGGACAGGGGTCGTTGCGGCCGACGCGCGGCAGGCCTTCAGCGACCTGGGGCGCGGCAGCTTCAGCCGTGACTTGCACTTCACCGGTTTCCGTGGGAGCCGTGTAGGTCACGTTGGCAATGTTCTCGCCGCGCGCCTCCAGCGCTTGCGCTGCCTCGCCGATCTGCTGGCTGGACTGCACGCGCACGGTCATGAGAACCTTGGTGACATCGTTCTTGACCGAGTCGAGCAACTGGCCGAACAGTTCGAAGGCTTCGCGCTTGTACTCCTGCTTGGGCTGCTTTTGCGCATAGCCGCGCAAATGGATGCCCTGACGCAGGTAATCCAGCGCGCTCAGGTGTTCGCGCCAGTGCGTATCGATGCTTTGCAGCAGCACCATGCGCTCGAACTGCGTGAACTGCTCGCCGCCGACCAGCGCGACCTTGGCATCGAAAGCCGCATTGGCAGCGACCAGAACCTTTTCAACAATGTCTTCGTCAGTGATGGCGCTGGCGGCCTCGATATCCCTGGCCAGGGGCAGGTCGATCTGCCATTCATCGGCCAGCGCCTTTTCCAGCGCAGGGATGTCCCACTGATCTTCCACCGATTCGGCAGGAACGTACTGGCGCGTGAGGTCGGTGAAGCAGCCTTCGCGCAAAGACGCTATCTGGGCCGTCAGATCGCCCGCATCCAGGATGTCGTTGCGCTGCTGGTAAATGACCTTGCGCTGGTCATTGCTGACGTCGTCGTACTCGAGCAGTTGCTTGCGGATGTCGAAGTTGCGTGCCTCAACCTTGCGCTGCGCACTTTCAATGCTGCGCGTGACGATGCCGGCTTCGATGGCTTCGCCATCGGGCATCTTCAAGCGCTCCATGATCGCCTTGACGCGATCGCCTGCAAAGATGCGCATCAGCGGATCGTCCAGGCTCAGATAGAAGCGGGAAGAACCCGGATCGCCCTGACGACCGGAGCGGCCACGCAACTGGTTGTCAATGCGGCGGGACTCGTGGCGCTCGGTAGCGATGATGCGCAGGCCGCCAAGCGCCTTGACGGCCTCGTGCTCCTTGGCCCACTGCTCGCGCAGCACCGCAATCTGGACCTGCTTGGCCGCGGCGTCCAGCGATTCGTCAGCTTCGACAGCCTGGATGGACTTTTCAATGTTGCCGCCCAGCACAATGTCTGTGCCGCGACCCGCCATGTTGGTGGCGATAGTGATCATCTTGGCGCGGCCGGCCTGGGCGACGATCTCTGCCTCACGTGCATGCTGCTTGGCATTGAGCACCTGGTGCGGCAGCCCTTCCTTGTCGAGCAACTGGTCGATGATCTCGGAGTTCTCGATCGACGTGGTACCCACCAACACAGGTTGTCCGCGTTCGTAGCATTCACGGATGTCCTTGATCGCTGCTTCGTACTTCTCACGCGTGGTCTTGTACACACGGTCCAGCTGGTCGTCGCGCCGGCTGGGCCGGTTCGGAGGGATCACCACGGTCTCCAGGCCGTAGATTTCCTGGAATTCGTACGCTTCTGTATCAGCAGTGCCGGTCATGCCGCTCAGCTTGCCGTACAGGCGGAAGTAGTTCTGGAAGGTAATGGATGCCAGCGTCTGGTTCTCGGCCTGGATGGCCACGCCTTCCTTGGCTTCCACTGCCTGGTGCAATCCGTCACTCCAGCGACGCCCCGACATCAGGCGGCCGGTGAATTCGTCCACGATCACCACTTCGCCGTTTTGCACCACATAGTGCTGGTCGCGATGGTAGATGCGGTTGGCCCGAAGCGCTGCATACAGGTGGTGCATCAGGGAAATATTGGCCGGGTCGTACAGCGACGCGCCTTCGGCAATCAGGCCCAGGTTGAACAGGATGCGTTCCGCGTTCTCGTGACCCTGCTCGGTCAGAAACACCTGGTGGGACTTTTCGTCGATGGTGAAATCGCCGGGCTTGGTGATGCCCTCACCGGTGCGCGGATCGGCCTCGCCTTCCTGGCGGGTCAGCAGGGGCACCACGCGGTTCATCGCGATGTACATCTCGGTGTGGTCTTCGGCCTGGCCGCTGATGATCAGGGGCGTGCGGGCTTCGTCGATCAGGATGGAGTCCACCTCGTCGACGATGGCGTAGTTCAGGCCGCGCTGCACGCGGTCTGCCACCTCGTACACCATGTTGTCACGAAGGTAGTCAAAACCGAATTCGTTGTTGGTGCCATAGGTGATGTCAGCCCGGTAGGCTGCCTGCTTTTCCTCGCGAGGCATGTTCGGCAGGTTCACCCCCACCGTCAGGCCCAGGAAGTTGTACAGGCGCCCCATCCACTGCGCGTCACGGTTGGCAAGGTAGTCGTTGACTGTCACCACGTGCACGCCCTTGCCTGTCAGCGCGTTCAGGTACACCGGCAAGGTGGCTGTCAGCGTCTTGCCTTCACCCGTGCGCATCTCGGAAATCTTGCCGTTGTGTAGCGACATCCCACCCAGCAGCTGCACGTCGAAATGACGCATCTTCATCACGCGCTTGGAGCCTTCGCGCACCACGGCGAATGCTTCTGGCAGCACCGCATCCAGTGTTTCACCGTTGGCCACACGGCGCTTGAATTCCTCGGTCTTGCCGCGCAACTCTTCGTCGCTGAGCTTTTCCAGTACAGGCTCCAGCGCGTTGATGCGCTCCACCGTCTTGCGGTACTGCCGCAGAAGGCGGTCGTTACGGCTGCCGAAAATTTGGGTCAGGAAGTTGGTGGCCATGAAAGCGTTACCGCCCTGCCAGCCCACCGGGGCCAGCAGGGCAGCGCGATCCTTTGTCGATTCAGGAAGAAATGGGGGCTGCCGCCTCCCAATGCAATAGCACCGGGCGCGAAAGCGCAACGGCGGATTTTACCTGCCTGCGGATGGCTGCGCGGGCGCAGTTGCCGGGGCACTGGCGCCACTGCCCTGGGCCACCTGCGCAGCCGGCAGGCCCTGTCCGGCCAGCAGGAATTTCTGCGGGTCCTGTGGTACGCCCTGGACCAGCACTTCAAAGTGAAGATGGGGACCTGTCGAACGCCCCGTCGTGCCCACTTCGGCGACCTTCTGCCCGCGCTTGATCAGGTCACCCTTTTTGACAAACACGCGGGAGGCATGGGCATATCGCGTGATCAGGTCATTTCCATGGTCAATCTCGATCAGGTTACCGTACTCTCCGTGGAATTCCTGCGTCACCACCACACCGCCAGCCGCCGCCAGAATGGGCGTGCCCGGCGTAGCCGGGAAGTCAAGCCCTGTGTGCAGGGCGGACCTGCCCGTGAACGGGTCAATGCGCCATCCGAAGACAGAGCCCAGGTTGCCTGTTGCCACGGGCTGTTGTGTGGGCACCATCATGCGCTTGATCTTCTGGTCGAACAGACGCGATTCCATGACCGTCATGAGATCGGCTCTCTGGTCAGTGAGCTTGTCAAGGTCAGCCAGCGTGGCCTGCAGCTCTTCCATGGTGAGCGGGCGACCCGACACCAGGGCACCGCCACGTCCAGGCGGTGTCCTGATCTCCACCGGGTTGACACCGGCCAGGCCGGACACTCGTTCGCCCAGCGCCTCCAGTTGCACCAGCTTGGCCTGCATTTCCCCGAGCTTGCGGGCCATGGCGTCGAGGTTCTCACGCATGAAGCGGTCGCGCTGCTCGAATTCGTCACGCACCATCAGGCGGACCAGCGAGCCAATGACAGGCCAGCCCTCGCGCGCGCCCTTGAGGAACACCCAGTGATACAGGCCCGCAGCCATCACCATGAGCACCAGCGACAGCGTTACCACCGCCATGGCCAGACGGGTGCCGCTGAGGTGAATGGCCCGGCTTTTCGCCAGCCACGCATCCGTGATAATGAAATGCAACCTTATCCCCTCAATGCCATTTCGCCCATGAACCGACGGCTTCACCCGGTCACACTGCAGCAGGCCGCCCTGGATTCGCCCACATTGGCAAGGCTGGCGGAACTGGCGCGCGACTCCAGTGAAAGACTCAAGGCGGTAGAAATGCTGATTCCTGCCTCATTGCGACCCGCCATCAGCGCCGGTCCCGTTGATGGGACTGAGTGGTGCCTGCTGGTGAGCAGCAATGCCGCCGGTGCCAAGCTGAGGCAGGTGCTACCCGCCCTGTTGACCCGCCTGCGCGACCGGGGTTGGGAGGTTACCTCAATTCGGGTGAAGGTACAAATGCCTTCCCGATGAGA
>CAZUJD010000071.1:0-12219 GCA_964620025.1 uncultured Ramlibacter sp.
CATCCTGGTGCCCATGATCAATGAGGCCCTGTTCGTGCTGGCCGAAGGCGTCGCCACGCCCGAGGACATCGACGCCGGCATGAAGCTGGGCTGCAACCAGCCGATCGGCCCGCTGGCGCTGGCCGACATGATCGGGCTGGACGTGTGCCTGGCGGTCATGGACGTGTACCTGGCCGAATTCGGAGACAGCAAGTACCGCGCTTGCCCGCTGCTCAAGGAGATGGTCGCCGCAGGCCGCCTGGGCCGCAAGACCGGCCGCGGCGTCTACAGCTACTGATCGACACGCCCAGCCCCTTGCAGCCCCGCATGGCGGCCAGCGAAGTACCGGACACCCAGCCCGCAGCGTTGCGGCTGAGTGCATCGCTTGGCCGGGTTCCGCCTGAAACACCGCCCCCTGATACACCACCCCCCGCGCACTCCCCCGCTGCACAACCGCCTTCCGCGCACCCGCCCGCTGCTGCCGGTCCTGCAGCACATCCACCGGTTGGCGCGCCAGCGGGCGGACCTGCACCCGCTGCACCACCACCCAAAACCGGTTCACTGGCGCACGGTGTTGCGGTGCTGCGAGGCGCGGCCTCGGTCGCCCACACCAGCCCCAGCCTGGTGCCGCTGACCGTGGCGCTGGGCGGCATTGCCCTGGTCTCCAGCATCGGCTGGGTGATCGAGCGGCGGCGCAACCGGCGCGATCACGATTCCGTACTGTGGGCAGACGTGCAACCGGCCGCGTCTTCCATCGTCACGCGTGTGAACAGCCTGGACGACATCCTGCCTGACACCCCCAACCCCGCTGAATCCGCCCGGGCCATCTACGTCACCGCCATTGGCGAGACGGCTTCGCGCCGGGAGGCAACGCTGATCGACCTGCACCAGCTCGACCAGAAACTGCAGCGCCGGCGCAAGCGCGGCGATGTGAATGCGGCCGTGCTGCTGCTGCAACAGCACCTGGTGGATTTCCGCTACACCAGCCCATGGGTGTTCATGGAACTGCGCGAGCTGTACAGGGAGCTGGGGCTGCAGCAAGAGTGGGACGTGGCGCGTGACGCCTTTCGCGCCCGTTTCGGCCAGAATGCACCGCTGTGGTCCGCGCCCTCCACGGCCGACGTGCAGTTGCTGGACGACACCCACCTGTGCGAAGGCATGATGGACCATTGGCCACGGCGCCCTGCGCGCATGTGGGTTCTGCGCTGGATGCTGGGCGAGCATGACATGCGGGTCAAGGCCATGGGCCCGCCGCTGCTGCCGCTGGGTGTCTACCGCGACCTGATGCTGCTGGACAGTGTGCTGGACGACGCCATGGCCATTGAAGCCGCCGCCGAAGTCGCGTCCGAAGAGCCGGCGCTGTCACCCACGTGATGCCGGGGCGTTGCCGGCGCCGCTAGCATGCGGTTCATGAGCACGCCCACCTCCCACACACCGCCGCCTGAAGGCACCATCACCACCGAGCGGCGCGGCGCCTTGCTGCTGATCGGCATCAACCGGCCGGCCAAGCGAAACGGCTTTACGCCGCGCATGTACCGTGAGCTGGCCGAGGCCTATACGCTGCTGGACGACGATCCGGAACTGCGTGTGGGCGTGCTGCACGCCTTTGGCGACCATTTCACCGCCGGGCTGGACCTGCCCACCATCGCGCCACTGATGCAGCGTGGCGAAAAGGCTTTTGCCTTCGGTCTGGTGGAGCCCAACGACCTTGGCACACCGGGCTCCCGCCGGCGTGGCAAGCCCATGGTGGCGGTTGTCAAGTGCATCACCTTCACGATCGGCATCGAGCTGATGCTGGCCGCAGACATCGTGGTGGCAGCCGATGACTGCCGCTTTTCGCAGCTGGAGGTCAAGCGCGGCATCATGGCCACGGGCGGCGCCACGCTGCGCATGGCCGAGCGCGCGGGGCTGGGCAATGCGATGCTGCACCTGCTCACGGGCGATGAGTTCGGCAGCGCCGAGGCCCTGCGCCTGAATTTTGTGCAGAAAGTCGTGCCTGCTTCACAGGTGCTCGATGAGGCACTGCGCATTGCGCAGGTCATTGCCGACCAGGCGCCGCTGGCTGTGGTGGCCACGCGCCTGAATGCCCTGAAGGCTGTGGAGCAAGGGCCGCTGTCGGCCATGCAGGACTTCATCAGCACCCAGCAGCGGCTGTCCAACAGCGAAGACGCGGCCGAGGGCGTGCGGTCGTTCACCGAGAAGCGGCCGGCCCGCTTTACCGGCCGGTAGGCAGGATCCTGAAGATCACCCCAACCCTTGCTGCTGCAATTAAATTGCACACAATTTAATTTCACGCTACAATTCACCCATGGCATCGCAAAAGTTCACTCCTGACCAGGCTCTGCTGCTGGACAACCAGCTGTGTTTTGCCCTGTACTCGGCGTCACTGGCCATGACGCGGCTTTACAAGCCGCTGCTGGACGAGCTGGGCCTGACCTACCCGCAGTACATCGCCATGCTGGCGCTGTGGGAGCGCGACGGGCTCATGGTGTCCGAGCTGGGCGAGCGGCTGTCGCTGGATTCGGGCACGCTGACCCCGCTGCTCAAGCGGCTGGAATCGCTGGGTCTGGTGGCCCGCATCCGTGACGTGCAGGACGAGCGCCGTGTGCACATCACACTCACCCCGGCCGGGCGCAAACTCAAAGGCCGCGCCGCAAAAATACCCGGTTGCATCCTGGCGGCCAGCCAGTGCTCCATCCCCGAGCTGATTTCGCTCACCCAGCAGGTGCAAGCCCTGCGCCAGCGCCTGACGGCCTGAAACCTCCCTGTTCACCCCAACCTGTTCAAACCCGAAGGAAACCACCATGACCAAGCTCGACAAAGTCCTGTACACCGCCCGTGCCCACACCACCGGCGGCCGTGACGGCGCGTCCAGAACCGACGACGGCCGCCTGGACGTCACACTGTCGTCGCCCGGTACCCCGGGCACCGGCACCAATCCAGAGCAGCTGTTTGCCGCAGGTTATTCGGCCTGCTTCATCGGCGCCATGAAGGCCGTGGCCGGCAAGATGAAAGTGTCACTGCCGGCCGACCTGGCCATTGACGCCGAAGTGGACCTGGGCCCCATCCCCAATGCCTACGGCATTGCAGCCCGCCTGAACGTGAGCCTGCCCGGCATGGACCGCGCCGCTGCCCAGGCACTGGTGGACGCCGCCCACCAGGTGTGCCCCTACTCCAACGCCACCCGCGGCAACATCGACGTGACCATCACCCTCGTCTGATCACGCCCTGCCGGCTGTCACGAATGCGGCCCGCCGGTATTGAACCGGCGGGCCGCTTCGCTTAACGTGGGGGCATGAGCACCACCACACTCCAGGTCCGCAAGGACAAACTGACCGAAACCCGGCTGCACACCACCGAAGACGCCGCGCTGGCTGCAGGCCAGGTGCGCGTGCGCGTGGAGCACTTCGCGCTCACGGCCAACAACATCACCTATGCCGCCTTTGGCGACGCCATGAACTACTGGCAGTTCTGGCCTACCGGCGAGGAAGGCTGGGGCATCGTGCCCGTGTGGGGCTTTGCCACAGTGACCCAGAGCCTGCACCCCGGTGTGGCAGTGGGCGAGCGGCTGTACGGCTACTGGCCCATGGCCAGCAGCGCCGTGCTGCAGCCCGACCGCCTGACCGAAGCCGGCTTCACCGACGCCGCGCCCCACCGTGCAGGCCTGCATGCGGTGTACAACCAGTTGCTGCGCGTCAACCGCGACCCGTTCTACACCCCCGACACCGAAGGGCCGCAAGCCCTGCTGCGACCGCTGTTTGTCACGTCCTGGCTGATTGACGACTTTCTGGCCGACAACGCCTTCTTCGGGGCCAGCGTCATGCTGCTGTCCAGCGCATCCAGCAAGACGGCCTACGGCACGGCGTTCCAGCTGGCGCAACGCCCGGGCATCGAGGTGATCGGCCTGACTTCTGCCGCCAACAAGTCGTTCTGCGAAAGCCTGGGCTGCTACACGCGTGTGCTGACCTACGACCAGCTGGACCAGGTGGCTGCCGACGCCGCCTGCGTGTACGTGGACTTTGCCGGCAATGCACCGCTGCGCCACCAGATCCACACGCGTTTCGTCCAGCTGAAATACAGCTGCTCCATTGGCGGCACGCATGTGCAGCAGCTGGGCGGCGCCAAAGACCTGCCCGGCCCGCGCGCCACGCTGTTCTTTGCGCCCGCGCAGATCAAGAAGCGCAACACCGACTGGGGCGCGGCCGAGCTGGGCCAACGTCTGGTGCAGGCCTGGCAGGCCTTCAGCCACCGTGCCACCGACGCGGCGAGCCCCTGGCTGGTGGTGCAAGAGCACAAGGGCCCGGAGGCTGTGCAAGCTGCCTATGCCCAGGTGCTGGCCGGCCAGGGCGATCCGCGCACCGGCCACATGCTGTCGCTGGACTGAAAGGCTGCGATCAGCTTCACGCGCGATGATGGCGCGATGAAGCTGGCCCTGCTGTCGGACGTTCACGCCAACCTGCGTGCCCTGCACGCCTGCCTGGCCCATGCGCAGCAGGCCGGTGCCACGCAGTACGCCGTGCTGGGCGACCTGGTGGGCTACGGCGCGGAGCCGGCGCAGGTGGTGCAGGCCGTGATGCGGCTGGCTGACCAGGGCGCCGTGGTATTGGGCGGCAACCACGACGCAATGGCCGTTCAGCCGCCCGCGAAAGCGCAGGCCCAGGGCGATGAATCAGCCCGCTGGACCCATGACCAGCTGGATGCGGCTCAACTTGCCTTCCTGTCCGCGCTGCCGCTGCAGGCCCGGCTGGGCAGCGCCTGGCTGGTCCATGCCAGCGCGGACGCACCGGGCGAGTGGCACTACGTGGACAACCCGCAACGCGCCCAGCGCAGCCTGGACGCCGCCTGCGCACAGGCGGGTACGAGCCATGTGTTTTGCGGCCACGTGCACCACCAGCGGCTGTACTACCAGGGCACCGGCCGCGGGCTGATGGAGTTCCTGCCCACACCTGGCGTGGCTGTGCCGGTTCCGGCCCACCGGCAATGGCTGGCCACCGTGGGATCGGTGGGCCAGCCGCGCGACGGCGATCCGCGGGCCATGTACGCGCTGTTTGACACCACGCAAGGCCGGCTGGCCTTTCACCGCATAGCCTATGACCACCGGGCAGCGGCACAGGCCGTGCGGCACACGCCACAGCCCGAATGGTTTGCGCAAAGGCTGGAGGAAGGGCGATGAAACTGCTGACGCCGGGCACCGTGCTGGATGGATTTGCCGTGGGAGAAGTCATCCATTCAGGCGGCATGGCCCATATCTATCGCGTGCACTATGCCGACGGCCGGCCCGACCCCGGCTTTGCGATGGCCATGAAAGTGCCTCGCATGGCCGGCGACGACGGTGCTGAAAACCTGGTGAGCTTCGAGGTCGAGCACCAGATCTTCCAGGCACTGGGCGGCGACCATGTGCCGCGCTTTGTGGCGGCGGGTGACCTGGCGCGCCTGCCCTACCTGGTGATGGAATACGTGCCGGGGCGCGTGCTGCAAGCCTGGCTGGACGACGCGCAGGCGCAAGGCCGCCGGCCCGACGCACTGGAAGTGGCCCGGCTCGGCCAGGCCATGGCCGTGGCGGCGCACAGCCTGCACCAGCAAAACGCGGTGCACCTGGACCTCAAGCCCGCCAACGTGCTGATGCGTGCCGACGGGCGCGCCGTGCTGCTGGACTTTGGCCTGAGCTGGCATGCGCACTACCCCGACCTGCTGGCCGAAGAGCTGCGCAGCGCCGTGGGCTCGCCCGCCTGGATGGCGCCCGAGCAGGTGGTGGGCGTGCGCGGCGACCCGCGCAGCGACATTTTTGCCATCGGTGTCATGCTGTACGAACTGGCCACCGGCGCCCTGCCTTTCGGCGCGCCCGCCACATCGGGCGGCTTGCGCCAGCGCCTGTGGATGGACCCGCCACCGCCGCGTTGCCTGAACGCCGGCGTGCCCGGCTGGCTGCAGGAGGTGATCCTGCGCTGCCTGGAGCCCGAGGCCGCACGCCGCTACCCGTCGGCCGCGCACCTGGCGTTCGACCTGGGCCACCCGGACCAGGTGGTGGTGGGTGAACGTGGCGATCGCACGCGCGGCACGCCGCTGCGCACCAACCTGCGCCGCTGGTTCAGGGCCGCGGGCATGCAGTACGAACCCAGCCCGCTGCCGTCGCAGGCCATCCGCGAAGTGCCGATCGTGATGGTGGCCGTGCCGCATCAGGACGCGAGCGACGCCACGCTGTATTCGTTGCGGCAGGCCGTCAACCGGTCGCTGGGCATACGCCCCGGTGCACGGCTGGCCTGTGTGAGCGTGATCGCGCCGGTGGACGCGGGACAGGACGAGATTGACGCCCACCGCCAGCACCTGCAGCGGCTGCGCCACTGGGCCCAGGGCATCCGGCTGGAAGGGCACCAGGCGTCGTTCCACGTCATTGAATCAGGCGACGTGGCACGCGCCCTGTGCACCTATGCACGCGGCAACCATGTGGACCTGCTGGTGCTGGGCGCGGCCACCCACGGCCTGCAGATGCAGCGGCTGGTGGCCACGGTGCCGATGCGCGTGGTGATGGATGCACCGTGCAGCGTGCTGCTGGTACGCCAGTCGCTGCCGTTTGCGCAACTGGACGCGCCGGTGTCCGCGCCGGCCCCACAATCGGCGCATGACAGCGACACCGCACCCGTATGAAACCCTGACACCCGATGTGGTGATGGACGCGCTGGCGTCGGTCGGCCTGTATGGCGACGGCCGCCTGACCGGCCTGAGCTCGTATGAGAACCGGGTGTACCTCATCCACCTGGAAGAACCGCACGAAGGCCACAGCGCAGTGGTGGCCAAGTTCTACCGGCCCGGGCGCTGGAGCGAGGCGCAAATTCTGGAGGAGCACGCCTTTGCCGCCGAGTTGATGGCCGCCGAAGTGCCCGCCATCGGCCCGCTGGTGCTGCAAGGCCGCACGCTGCATCCGCACGAAGGCTTTTCATTCAGCGTCAGCCCCCGGCGCGGCGGACGCCGGCCCGAACTGGACGACGCCAGCGTGCTGGAATGGATCGGCCGCTTCCTGGCGCGCATCCACACCGTGGGCGCGGCGCGGCCGTTTGCCCAACGGGGCACGCTGGATCTGCAGACGTTTGCTACCGAGCCGCGCGACTGGCTGCTGGCGCACCACATGATTCCGCTGGACGTGCAGGGCCCGTGGCGGGCCGCATGCGACCAGGCCATTGACGCCATCGCGCAGCACTTGCAGCAAACCCGCACCGCCGTCATCCGGCTGCACGGCGACTGCCACCCCGGCAACATCCTGTGGACACCCGAAGACCAGCCCGGCGGCGGTCCGCACTTCGTGGACCTGGACGACGCCCGCATGGGCCCGCCGGTGCAGGACCTGTGGATGCTGCTGTCAGGTGACCGGGCGCAGCGCACGCAACAGCTGGGCGCACTGGTGGCCGGGTACGAACAGTTCCGCGAATTCGACCGCGCCGAACTGGCCCTGATCGAGCCACTGCGCACGCTGCGCCTGATCCACTACAGCGCGTGGCTGGCACGCCGCTGGGACGACCCCGCCTTTCCGGCCGCGTTTCCGTGGTTCGGCTCCAGCGACTACTGGCAGGGGCAGGTGCAGATGCTGCAGGAGCAGCTTGAGGCGATGCAGGAGCCGGCACTGGTGGTGTAGCCTGGTGCCCGATGGGCGCGGCCCAACCAGGTCATCAAGGCGCCACAGGATCCCCCGCCGCCCGCGCCGGGCGTTTCGGGTCGTAAAGGACAGTACCCGTGCCCACGCCCACACCCACGCGGGCACCGCTGCCGCCAACTGGGACGCTGGCGCCCGCACCC
This sequence comes from uncultured Ramlibacter sp., assembly GCA_964620025.1. Classification (GTDB taxonomy): domain Bacteria; phylum Pseudomonadota; class Gammaproteobacteria; order Burkholderiales; family Burkholderiaceae_C; genus RAM1. Next base: position 7,768 of record CAZUJD010000071.1, read on the forward strand.
ACACCGCCGCTGACCTGACCGCTCTGATGGACGCCCACGCCCACACCCACCGGCCCGATGCCGGTCCCGGCCCCCAGCGTGACACCGCCTGAGCCCACGCCCACCCCGATGGTGATGGGCCCGACGGGAATGCCGATACCCACGCCCACGCCCGCCGTGCCACAGCCCGCCAGCATGCCGGCGGCGAGCGTTGCGACGATGCAGCGGGCCAGATCGATCATGCAGACCATTCTAGAAGCCACACAGGGGCGGCACTGTGTCGGTTTGCGTCAGCGCACCGGGTTGTCCAGCACGCCGATACCGTCAATCTCCACCCGCACCTGGTCGCCTGGCTGCAGGTAGCGCGGCGGCTTGAAGCCAATGCCTACGCCCACCGGCGTGCCGGTGGCGATCACATCGCCCGGGTACAGCGTGATGCCGGCGGACAGCGTTTCGATCAGCGTGGGAATGTCAAAGATCAGGTCCCGCGTGCTGGCGTTCTGCCGCTCTTCACCATTGACGAAACAGCGCACCTGGGTGGCCGTGCCGTCGCATTCATCAGCACTGACCAGCCAGGGCCCCATGGGGCAGAAGGTGTCAAAGCTCTTGCCCATGTGCCACTGCTGGTGGCGGCTTTGCCAGTCGCGTGCGGTCACGTCGTTGACGATGGTGTAGCCCCACACATGCTGCAGCGCATCGGCCTTGCGGATGCCGCGCCCGCCCCGCCCGACGATGACGGCCAGCTCGGCCTCGTAGTCGATGGCGGTAGAGACAGCCGTGGGGATTTCGATGGCGTCACCGGGGCCGATGACGGACTCTGGCACCTTGCTGAAGATGATGGGTACGCTGGGAATGTCGCCACCCGCCTTGGCGCTGCTGTCAAAGCCGCTGCCGGCAAATTCCTTTGCATGGGCGTAGTAGTTCTTGCCTACGCAGAAGATGTTGCGCCGCGGCCGCGGCAACGGGGCGGCAAGGCGGACCGCCGCCATCGCCAGCGCCGGACGCACAGGCGGCAGGCTGTCGCCGCGCGCCAGCGCCTCGATCAACGGCAGCGCGCCCAACGCCGCCAGCGACGGCGGCATGTCAAAGGGCTCAACAGTGCTCAGGTCGGCGCTGACACGGCCAACAGCCGGTGTGCCGGGATCATTCAGGGTGTGAAAAGCGGCCAGCTTCATGGGGAAAACTCTGTGGTCGTGGTTGGCGATGAGACTAGCATGCTAACGAATACGCCAAAACACAAGGAGACAAACCATGAAGCGTCGTTCTGTCCTGGCGGCCGGCCTGCTGACCACTGCCTGCGGCCTGGCTGTTGCGCAGCCTGCTTACCCGTCCAAGCCCGTCACGCTGATCGTGCCGTTTCCGCCCGGCGGTCTGGCCGACATCGTGGGGCGCCCCGTGGCCGAAGCCCTGTCGCGTGAACTGGGCCAGCCCGTGATCGTGGAAAACAAGGCAGGCGCCGGGGGTGGCATCGGCATGGGGCTGGCCGCCAAGGCACCGGCTGACGGCTACACCCTGCTGCTGTCGCTGTCATCACTCACGGTATTGCCGGAGGCCGATGCCCTGCTGGGCCGCGCGCCCATGTACACGCTGGCGTCACTGAGGCCCCTTGCCCGATTCACCGCCGACCCCACCGTGCTGGCCGTGCGGGCCGACGCGCCGTGGAAAACAGTGAAGGAATTTGTGGAAGATGCCAAAAGGCGTCCGGGCGCGATCAATTACGGTTCGTCGGGCAACTACGGCACCATGCATGTACCCATGGAGATCCTGGCGCAGGGCGCGGGCATCAAGCTCACACACATACCTTTCACCGGGGCCGGTCCGGCCGTGGTGGCCTTGCTGGGCGACCAGATCCAGGCGGTGTCATCGGGCCCCGCCACGGTGCTGCAACATGTCAAGGCGGGCAAGCTGCGCGTGCTGGCCCACTGGGGCTCGGGCAAGCTGGACGCCCTGCCCGATGTCCCCGCCCTGAAGGACGCGGGCTACGACGCGGAGTACGCGCAGTGGTCGGGCCTGTTTGTGCCCGCGGGTGTGCCCGAACCGGTGGCCCAGCGCCTGCGCGCCGCTGCGCGCGCGGCAGCTCAGGACGCCAGGGTCAAGGAAGTGATCCTGAATGCCGGCAGCCCCATCCTGTTCCAGGACAGCGCCGATTTCGAGAAATACGTGCAGGCCGATGCAAAACGCATGGCCGATGTGGTCAAGAAAATCGGCAAGCTGCAATGAAAGGCCCGGCCATGAAACGCACCCTGTTCACCCGCGCGGCGCTTGGTTTGGCGCTGGCTGCCGCGCTGCTGCCTGCCGTGCACGCCCAAACCCCCGCCTACCCCAGCCGGCCCGTAAAGATCATCGTGCCGTTTGCCACCGGCGGCCCGGCCGACAACTACGCGCGCTTCATCGCGCAGCGCCTCACCGAAAGCCTGGGCCAGGCTTTTGTGGTGGACAACCGGCCGGGTGCGGGCTCGGTGATCGGCACCGATGTGGCGGCCAAGTCGCCGGCGGACGGTTACACACTGCTGCTGATGTCCAACGCCCACACGGTCAACGAAACGCTGATCGCCAACAAGCCGTTCAACCTGACGCGCGACTTTGCCGGCATTGCGCCCATCAACTATTCAGACCTGGTGCTGGTGGCACACCCGTCGGTGCCGGCGGCCAACCTGGGCGAGCTGCTGCGCCTGGCCAAATCCAGCCCGGGCAAGATCAACTACGCGTCGTCCGGACTGGGCACGCCGTACCACATGGCCGGCGAGCTGTTCAAAAGCATGGCGGGGGTGTACCTGGTGCACATCCCCTACCGGGGCAGCTCGGGCGCGCGCACCGACTTGCTGGGCGGTCAGGTAGGGCTGATGTTTGACGCGGTCACCACCATGACCGAGCAGGTCAAGGCCGGCAAGGTCAAAGCCCTGGCGACAACAGGCAAGCAGCGCTCGGACGTGATGCCCGACGTGCCGACCGTGCACGAAGCCGGCGTGCCCAACTACGAAGCCACCATCTGGCTGGGCCTGATGGCCCCCAAGGCCACGCCCAGGGCGGTGATTGACCGCCTCAATGAAGCCGTCTCGAAAATGGCCAGCCTGCCCGAGGTGCGCCAGCAATGGGGCCGCCAGGGTGCCACGCCGATGGTGATGACGCCGGCTGTATTTGACCGTTTTGTGCAGGACGACATTGCCAAGTGGGCCCGCGTGATCAAGGACGCCAACATCAAGGCCGAATAACCCATGAAACAGATTCAGTTGCTCAGCGGTGGAGCGGCCCAGGGCCTGGTGGCGCAGTTGCGCGAGCGGTTTGCGCAGCGCGCGGGCTGCGAGGTGCAGGGCACGTTTGGCGCCGTGGGTCTCATGAAAGACAAGCTGCTGGCCGGCGCACCCTGCGACCTGCTGGTACTGACCGACGCGCTGATCCGCGAGCTGGGCACGCAAGGCCATGTGGACGCGGCTGGCGCCAGGCCGCTGGGTGTGGTGAAGACCGGCGTGGCCGTGCGCACCGGCGAGGCCTTGCCGGAGGTGGACACGCCCGAGGCACTGACGGCCGCGCTGCAGGCCGCCCGCGGCATCTACATCCCCGACCCGCTCAAGGCCACGGCGGGCATTCACTTCATGAAGGTGCTGAAGGCGCTGGGCCTGGACGGCGAGCTGGCCGGGCGGCTGCACGCCTTCCCCAACGGCGCCACCGCCATGGCCGAACTGGCGAATGCGCAGGGCCCGGGGCTGATCGGCTGCACCCAGGTGACCGAGATCCTGTTTGCGCCGGGCGTTGAGCTGGCCGGGCTGCTGCCCGTGCAGTTTGAGCTGGCCACGGTCTACACCGCCGGGGTGTGCACCCGGGCACAGAACCCGGCAGACGCGGCAGCCTTCATCGCCCTGATGGCCAGTGACGAGGCCGCTGCGCTGCGTGCGCAGGGCGGCTTTGTCTAGACCAGCAGTGCGTTGACGCGGCGCACGTAGGCCGCCGGGTCATCCGGCAGGCCGCCTTCTGCCAGCAGGGCCTGGTCGAACAGGATGTGGGCCAGATCGTTGAAATGGACGCTGCCATCCAGCTTTTTGACCAGTGCATGGTCGGCGTTGACTTCCAGCACGGGCTTGACCTCGGGCGCGGCCTGGCCTGCGGCCTTGAGCATGCGCGCCAGCTGCAGGCTCATGCCCTGGTCCTTCACGACCAGGCAGGCCGGTGAATCCACCAGGCGGGTCGTCACGCGCACATCTTCGGCCTTGTCTTTCAGCGCCTCTTTCAGCTTGGCCAGCACGGGCTTGAAGGCCTCGGCGGCTTCCTCGGCGGCCTTCTTCTCAGCCTCGTCCTGCAGCTTGCCCAGGTCCACAGCTCCCTTGGCCACGCTTTGCAGCGCCGTGCCGTCGAATTCATTCAGGTGGCTCAGTGCCCATTCGTCCACGCGGTCGGTCATCAGCAGCACTTCAATGCCCTTTTTGCGGAACACTTCGAGCTGCGGGCTGTTCCTGGCCGCGGCCAGGGTGTCGGCCG
>CAZUJD010000072.1:0-999 GCA_964620025.1 uncultured Ramlibacter sp.
ACGGCCACATCTTCTGCATGGAAAACCAGATCCAGGACGAGGTGATCGCCTTCACGACCCTGCTGCAGAAGGTCTACAGGGATTTCGGCTTTACCGACATCATCTACAAGCTGTCCACGCGCCCTGAAAAGCGCATCGGTACTGAAGAAAGCTGGGACCGCGCCGAGAATGCGCTGGCAGAAGGCTTGCGTGCCTCTGGCTGTGATTTCGAGTACCTGCCGGGTGAGGGGGCCTTCTACGGTCCCAAGATCGAGTACACGCTCAAGGATGCACTGGGCCGGCCCTGGCAGTGCGGCACAATCCAGGTCGATCCCAACCTGCCGGAGCGTCTGGACGCCGAATTTGTGGGGGAAGACGGATCACGGCATCGCCCGATCGTGCTGCATCGAGCCATCGTCGGCAGCCTGGAACGCTTTATCGGAATCCTGATCGAGCAGCATGCCGGCGCACTGCCCACTTGGCTGGCCCCGGTGCATGTGGCGGTGCTCAATATTACCGATTCGCAGGCTGAATACGCCCGTCAAGTGGCCAAAACGCTGCAAAATCAAGGGCTTAGGGTCGATTTGGACCTGCGCAACGAGAAAATTACGTATAAAATACGGGAGCATTCGATGCAAAAGCTGCCGTACATCCTCGTCCTGGGTGACAAGGAGATGGCAGCAGGTGCTGTTGCAGTGCGCGCCCGGGGCAACAAAGACCTCGGTGTGATGTCCCTTGAGGTGTTCTCCCAAAAGATCGCTGACGACATCAAGAACAAAAGCTGATTTTCACCAATGAAGCTCTTGCCCTCGTGCATTCAGCAGTGTTCGCTACTTTTTTTGTAGCAAAAGATTTGAAGGACTGTCACCATCGCTACTGAATTTCGCGACCGCCGCCACCGCGAGGAACGCAAACATCGCCTGAACCGGGAAATCATGGCCCCGGAAGTCCGTCTTTCCGGCCCCGAGAACGAACCTCTGGGTATCGTGAGCCTTTCCGAAGCCTTGCGGATGGCCGGCG
>CAZUJD010000072.1:1009-12044 GCA_964620025.1 uncultured Ramlibacter sp.
GCTGGACGTGGATCTGGTTGAAATTGCTGCCACGGCGAATCCGCCGGTCTGTCGACTGATGGATTACGGCAAGTTCAAGTACCAGGAACAAAAGAAGGCGGCCGAAGCGAAAGCCAAGCAGACGGTCATCGAAATCAAGGAAGTCAAGTTCCGCCCGGGCACCGACGACGGTGATTACAACATCAAGATGCGCAATATCAGGCGTTTTCTGGCGGATGGTGACAAGTGCAAGATCACGCTGCGCTTTCGGGGGCGCGAGATCACGCACCAGGAAATCGGCATGGCGTTGTTGAACCGTATCCGCGATGAGCTGGCGGACAGCATCATCGTCGAGCAGTTTCCCAAACTGGAAGGCCGGCAGATGATCATGATGATCGCGCCAGGCAAGAAAAAGCCGGGTGGCCCTGCCAAACCCGCCGCTGAAGCCGCTCCGGCGACAACAGCGTAAGAATCCGTTGTGGGCCGGTTGGTCGCCGGCAGACAACAAAGTGGGCAGCCGAAAGGCGCCACAAAAAGTGGCTCGGGGCCATCAAGCCCGCGAACGGTTTTCGCGGCGCCTCACGAGCACAACCAAGAAGGAGCAGTCACATGCCCAAAATGAAGACCAAGAGCAGCGCCAAGAAGCGCTTCCGTGTTCGTCCCGGTGGGACCGTCAAGCGCGGTCAGGCCTTCAAGCGTCACATCCTGACCAAGAAGACCACCAAGAACAAACGCCACCTGCGCGGCGCAGTGTCGGTTCATGAAACCAACATGGTTTCCATGGCCGCCATGCTGCCCGGCACCGGCATCTGATCAACTGACGAACAAGGAGAAAAAACATGCCTCGCGTCAAACGTGGTGTAACAGCCCGCGCCCGTCACAAGAAAGTCCTGGCCCTGGCCAAAGGTTTCCGCGGCCGCCGCGGCAACGTATTCCGCATCGCCAAAGAAGCGGTGATGAAGGCTGGGCAGTATGCCTACCGTGACCGTCGCGCCAAGAAGCGCGTCTTCCGCCAGCTCTGGATTGCCCGTATCAACGCGGCAGCCCGTGAACTGGGCATGACCTACAGCCAGTTCGCCAACGGCATCCGCAAGGCCGGCATCGAGATCGACCGCAAGGTGCTCGCTGACATCGCCGTGCACGACAAGGCCGCTTTTGCCGGCATCGTGGAGCAAGTCAAGGCCAAGCTGGCTGCTTGATTTTCACGGGAGCTGCTGCCTTCAGGGGCAGTGGCTTGCGCATCAGAAACAAGGGCTAGCGCTTGGAAAGGCACTAGCCCTTGTTCATTTGAAGAGTCTTTATGAACGAGCTGGATTCCATCGTCGACAGCGCGCGCTCTGCCTTTGCCGCAGCGCTCACCCCCGCGGAACTTGAAAACGCCAAGGCCCAGTTCACGGGCAAGACCGGCCGCATCACCGAGCTGATGAAAGGCATGGCGGCCTTGAGCGTCGAGGAAAAGAAAACACGCGGTGCCGCCATCAACGTGGCCAAGCAGGCGATAGAAGCTGCGCTCAATGCGCGCCGCCAGGCCCTGGCTGACGCCGAACTGCAAAGCCAGCTCAAGGCTGAATCACTGGATGTGACGCTGCCGGGGCGCCAGCGCGAACCCGGTGGCCTGCACCCGGTCAGCCTGACGCTGGAGCGCATTGAGCAGATCTTTGCGAGCATGGGCTTTGACGTGGCCGATGGCCCTGAAATCGAGTCCGACTGGCACAGTTTTACGTCCCTGAACAACCCGCCCAACCATCCGGCGCGTTCGATGCAGGACACGTTCTACGTGGATATCCAGGGTGACGACGGCATCGCCTACAACCTGCGGCCGCACACCAGTCCGATGCAGGTGCGCTATGCCCACCAGCACATCAAGAAGTACGCCCAGGCGGTGGGCGAGGGCAAGCCGATGCCTGAAATCCGTGTGATTGCACCGGGACGCACCTACCGCGTGGACAGCGACGCCACCCATTCGCCCATGTTTCACCAGTGCGAAGGCCTGTGGCTCGGTGAGAACGTGAGCTTCAAGGACCTCAAGGTCGTTTTTACCGATTTCTGCCGTACCTTTTTCGAAAGCGATGACCTTGCGCTGCGCTTTCGACCCAGCTTTTTCCCCTTCACCGAACCCAGTGCAGAGATCGACATCCAGTTCCAGAGCGGTCCGCTCGCGGGGCGCTGGCTGGAGGTGGCCGGTTCAGGCCAGGTGCATCCCACGGTCGTGCGCAACATGGGCCTGGATCCCGAGAAGTACATCGGCTTCGCTTTTGGCATGGGCCCTGACCGGCTGACCATGCTGCGCTATGGCGTGAATGACCTGCGCCTGTTCTTTGACGGCGACATCCGTTTCCTGCGCCAGTTCCGCTAACCCCATCCAGCCGCAAACAACATGCAATTCCCCGAGTCCTGGTTGCGAGAATTCTGCAACCCGCCGCTGAGCACCGCACAACTGGCCGATACCCTGACGATGGGCGGGCTGGAAGTCGAAGACATGCATCCCGTTGCACCGCCTTTCAGCAAGATCGTGGTCGGCGAAATCCGTGAAGCCGTGCAGCATCCCAACGCTGATCGCCTGCGCGTGTGCCAGGTGGATGTGGGGCAGGGTGCCCTGCTCAACATCGTGTGCGGCGCCCCCAACGCGCGTGCCGGTATCAGGGTTCCCTGTGCACTGGTGGGGGCCGAACTGCCGCCCGGCGATGACGGCAAGCCTTTCCTGATCAAGCAGGGCCTGCTGCGTGGCGTCCAAAGCCAGGGCATGCTGTGCTCTGCTCGCGAACTGCAGCTCAGCGACGATCATGGCGGTCTGCTGGAGCTGGCCTCAGATGCACCCTTGGGCGCCAATGTGCGCGATGTACTGAAACTGGACGACACGGTCTTTACCCTCAAGCTCACCCCGAACCTTGCGCATGCGCTGAGCGTGTACGGTGTGGCACGCGAGCTGTCGGCACTGACCGGCTCGCCGCTGCTGCAACCGCAGCATGCGCCCGTTCCGGTGACCCACGATGCCAGGTTGCCCGTGAAAATCAGCGCACCCGACCTGTGTGGCCGTTTCTCCGGCCGTGTCGTGCGCAATGTCAACACGCGCGCAAGTACGCCCCAGTGGATGGTGGACCGCTTGGCCCGTTGCGGCCAACGCAGCGTCACGGCGCTGGTGGATATCTCCAACTACGTGATGTTCGAGTTGGGCCGCCCCTCGCACATTTTTGACCTGGACAAGATCCATGGCGCGCTGGACGTTCGCTGGGGCAAGCCCGGCGAGCAGCTCAAGTTGCTCAACGGAAACACGGTCACGGTGGACGAGGCCGTAGGCGTGATTGCCGACGACCGCCAGGTCGAGTCGCTGGCCGGCATCATGGGTGGGGACTCCACCGCTGTGTCCGATGACACCCGAAACGTCTACGTCGAGGCGGCATTCTGGTGGCCCCAGGCCATTCAGGGGCGCTCGCGCCGGTTCAACTTTTCCACGGATGCGGGACACCGCTTCGAGCGCGGGGTCGATCCCAGTCAGACAGTGGAGCACATCGAGCGCATCACACAATTGATCCTGGACATCTGCGGTGGCGAAGCCGGTCCCATGGACGACCAGACTGCCGGCCTGCCCGAGCGAAAGCCCGTGAACCTGCGTGTGGCCCGTGCCGCCAGGGTGATCGGCATGCCGCTGGATGAGTCCCGGTGCATTGACGCGCTCAAGCGCCTGGGCTTGCCCGTCAGCGCCCGTGACGGGGTACTGACAGTCACACCACCGTCCTACCGCTTTGACCTGGCCATTGAGGAAGACCTGATCGAAGAGGTGGTGCGCATCATTGGCTACAGCCATCTGCCGACCACTGCACCGCTCGCACCCACCAGTGCCCGCCTGGCACCTGAATCGCGCCGCAGCCGTTTTGGCGTCCGGCGCCTGCTGGCCTCGCTGGGTTATCAGGAAACCATCAACTTCAGCTTTGTCGAAGAAAGCTGGGAATATGACCTGGCTGGCAATGCCAACCCGATCCGGTTGCTCAACCCGATCGCCAGCCAGATGAGCGTGATGCGTTCATCGCTGGTGGGTTCTCTGCTGCAAACGTTGAAGTTCAATCTGGACCGCAAGGCCGAACGCGTTCGCGTATTTGAACTGGGGCGGGTGTTCCTGCGCGACGCCTCGGTGGCAACCACCGACACCACGGTGCGCGGTATTCACCAGCCCATGCGCGTGGCGGGGCTGGCGTACGGCGAGCCGGACGGTCTTCAGTGGGGTCGAAAGGGTGGCGCCAGCGACTTTTTTGATGTCAAGGGTGACGTACAGGCACTGCTGGAGCCGCTTCATCCGGTGTTCAAGCCCGCAGAGCACCCTGCCATGCATCCAGGGCGTTGCGCCAGCATCTGGCTGGACGGCCACCAGGTGGGCGTTGTGGGGGAATTGCACCCGCGTTGGCGCCAGCAATGGGAGCTCGCGCATGCGCCAGTGCTGTTTGAGCTGGAACTCGAGGCTGTCCTGGCACGCCAGGTGCCGGCGTTCCAGCCGGTGCCCAAGTTCCAGCCTGCGGAGCGCGACATTGCAGTCATTGTGGCTGACACCGTCACGCATGGCGCCGTGATGCAGGCTGTGCATGCGGCTGACACCGGCGGCCTGCTGCGTGATGCACTGCTGTTTGACGTCTACAAACCCAAGCAGGCGACTGCTGGCCTGGGTGCGGACGAGAAAAGCCTGGCCGTGCGCTTGACGCTGGGCAGTGCCGAAGCCACACTGACCGATGAGCAGATCGACCAGGCTGTGAAGGCGGTCGTGGAGCGCATCGCCACCCAGCTTGGCGGCAGGCTGAGGGGATAGCCCGCGATGGCGCTCGTCAAAACAACGAAAGAAGAGGACACCATGGAGTTCGCAGTAGAAAGCCTGGAGACACCGGCGCTCACCAAAGCACAACTCGCCGAGTTGCTGTTTGAGCAGATCGGCCTGAACAAGCGCGAATCCAAGGACATGATCGACGCCTTTTTTGACCTGGTCGCCGACAGCCTGGTGGAGGGCGGTGACGTCAAGATTTCGGGCTTTGGCAATTTCCAGATCCGCACCAAGGCGCCGCGGCCCGGCCGCAATCCGCGCACCGGTGAGGCCATCCCCATCCAGGCCCGCCGCGTCGTGACGTTCCACGCGAGCCACAAGCTCAAGGAACAGATCCAGGGCGAGCCCTCCGCGCCGGTCTGAGCCAACCGCCCGCGGGCATCACCGGAAACACAACAGTTCGCTCGGGTGGTGCGGACAGCCTTTGCATGCGCGGCTGTCTTAGAGTAACCTAGGAACTTTCCCTTGTACAACATTGATTTCAATGGAGAAAGCCCTCCCGTCCATACCCGCAAAGCGTTACTTCACCATTGGTGAGGTCAGCGACCTGTGCGGCGTGAAACCGCACGTGCTGCGGTATTGGGAGCAGGAGTTCACGCAGCTGCGCCCCATGAAGCGGCGCGGCAACCGCCGCTACTACCAGCACCACGAAGTGCTCATGATCCGCCGCATCCGCGATCTGCTGTACGACCAGGGCTTCACCATCAGTGGCGCACGCAACAAGCTGCAGGAACTGGTGCAGGGTGAGCGTGACAAGCGCAAGGCCGGTGAAGTCATGCTTGACGGTGTTGACGTCATCGAAGACGACGACTCTGCCTTTGACGAATTCGAAGACAGCGGCATCGAGGACGATGGCTCGCCCGCATCACAAAAACTTCTGCTGGTTCGCAGGGAATTGTCAGAGATTCGCGATCTTCTGTCGGCAGCGTACTGAGCACGCGCTATAATGTGAGGCTTGTCGGCGTGTAGCGCAGCCTGGTAGCGCACTTGCATGGGGTGCAAGGGGTCGCGAGTTCGAATCCCGCCACGCCGACCATTCATGCAGAGGGTTAGCAGGCATTGCCTGCTAACCCTTTTCTTTTATGCTCTTGCCCCATGGCGACGACCGTTGTTTTTGCTGACCTTGTGGGAAGCACCGGCATCTTTGAGCGGCTGGGTGACGCGACCGCGTCGCGCTTCGTCACGCAACTCACTTCCGCCCTGAGCAAGACTTTCGAGCAGCATCGCGGCCGCGTGGTCAAACTCCTGGGGGACGGGCTGTTTGTTGTCTTTCCCGCAGAAGGTGACGCACTTGCGGCCTGCGTGTCCATCCAGAAGCGGCTGCAGGAAAAACCGGTTTACCCCGGCGGCCACGGCTCTGCGGTGCAGATGCAGATGGGTGTTGAATGCGGTGAAGTCGTTGAAATTGACGGCGATTGTTTCGGCGACGCGGTCAACAGCGCGGCACGTCTGGCCGATCTGGCGGGTGCCGACCAGATCCTCACCTCGCAACGCGTTCGTGACGCGCTGGCGCCCATGCAGCAGGCCCAGCTGCGCAGCATCGGCCCCATGTACCTGCGCGGCAAGGCGGAAGCCACCGAGGTATTCCAGGTGGACTGGAAAGTGGACCGTGACGCCGACGCCACCATCATGGGTGCATCCATGCTGAAGGCCGCGAAAGACATGTTCCTCGAAGTTTCTGCTGCGGGTCAGACCCTGCGGCTGGAGCCACGCGGTGACAAGCTGACCCTGGGGCGGGCCACCACGGCGTCCTTGTCCCTGAATGATTCGCGGGTGTCGCGGGTTCATGCCACACTCGAGTGGCGCGGTGGGCAGTTTGTGCTGAATGACGCGTCCAGTTTCGGCACCTGGGTCTACGTGGGCAACCAGTCGGAACCCGTTGTCCTGCGGCGCACCGAGTGCTACCTCGTTGGCAGCGGCCAGATCGCGCTGGGTTGCGAGCGTGACGCCGAAAGTGCACCACTGGTGATGTTCTCGGTGCGTGCCTGACAGCGGCCTGCAGCGGACCTCATGGCAGTCGAACTTCACATCAGTGGGCCGGGCATGGATGAGCGTCGGGTGCTGGCGCAGGGCCAGGCCGAACTGGTGCTGGGGCGCGACGCTGAGTGCGATTTCTGTCTGCCCGACCCGCGGCGCAATGTATCGCGCCGCCATCTGGCGGTCTGGTGCGATGCCGATGAACTCCACTTTCGCGTACTGTCGGTGGTCAATGGCGTGGAACTGCCCTTCGGTGAAGCGCCCCCCGGCGCCTGCGGCGTGTTGCCGCATGGCCAGTTGCTCAAGCTGGGCGATTACAAGGTTCTGGCCGCGCTCGTGGCCTCAACGCAGGAGCCGGAAGACCCATGGGCTGTGCTGGAGCGAGAGGCCTCGGGCTTCAGCCACAGCGCTGCCGCTGATGAAGGGCTGACCCAGCCTGCCGCGCTGAGTGCCGCACAACTTCCGGACGAAGAAGATCCTTTTGGTGAATGGGGCTTTGACTCCACCTTCGGCCCCGGCTCCCGCGCGGGTGGGGCGCTGCATGCGGGCGGCGCAGCACCGGCCGGCGGCGAAATGGCGGCCTTCTTGCGCGGGGCCGGCCTGGACCCGGCCCGGATCGGCTCGCTGGGCGAAGGTGAACTCGAGGAAATGGGCAAACTGGTGCGCATGGCTTTGCTCGGCCTGCTGGACCTGCATGCCTCGAAGGCAGAGCTCAAGCGCGACCTGCGTGCAGAAGACCGCACCATGGTGGCGGTCAAGGACAACAACCCCCTCAAGTCCGACTGGCCCGATGACACCCGGCTGCAATACCTGCTGGGCGGCCGTGCGGCGTCCATTGGTTTCATCCGGCCCGAACGTGCGCTGGGTGAACTGCTGACGGAATTACGTGCGCACGACCTGGCCATGAATGTGGCCACCCGCGCCGTGGTCGAGGGGACTTTGCGCGAACTGTCCCCCGATGAACTCAAGAAGCACCTGCCCGGTGCGGGCAGCCTGCTGTTTGGGAGTGCCCGGCTGTGGGATGCCTATGAAAAGTACCACCAGGAGCAGGGCGCCGACCTGCCGCGCTGGCTGCAGCGCTTGCTGGGCAAATACTTCACTGAGGCCTACCTGCGCGAGAGCATGCGCATCAAGCGCGACCCGGCCACGCGGCCAAAGTAATGTGCATGCACAGGATGGCGCGCGGGCACAGTTAGAATCATTTTTCCTCCCACCACCCCACCACCGCCGCCGTGAGTCTCAAGAAGCTTGGCCGATACGATCTAGTCCGCGTGCTTGGCAAGGGTGCCATGGGCATCGTGTACGAGGGCAGGGACCCCAACCTGGACCGGCGCGTGGCGATCAAGACCGTCAAGGTCGAGAACCTGTCCGAGGAGGCCGCGGCGGAATACGAAGCCCGTTTCCGCACAGAGGCGCGCTCGGCCGCGCGGTTGCAGCATCCCAACATCGTCAGCGTCTATGACTCCGACCGCGATGGCGACATCGCTTTCCTGGTCATGGAATTCATTCAGGGCGATGACCTCAAGCACCACCTGGACCGCGGTGTGCGATATACGCTGGAGCAGTCGCTCAAGATCATCCGCGACCTGCTGTCGGCGCTGGACTATGCCCACAAGGCAGGCATCGTGCACCGTGACATCAAGCCGGCCAATTTGCTGATGGAGCCGGGCGGTCGTGTCAAGCTGACCGACTTCGGTGTGGCGCGCATCCAGGACTCCGGCGAAGCCACACGCACGCAGGGCAGCATGGTGGGCACGCTGAAGTACATGTCGCCCGAACAGGTGCAGGGCCAGAAGATCGACGCGCGCGCCGACCTGTTCTCGGTTGGCGTGGTGCTGTACCAGTTGCTGACCGACCGGCGGCCGTTTGACGGCGACAACGACTTTTCCATCATCCACCAGATCATCGGCCACACGCCGCAGGCCCCCAGTGCCTACAACGCACGCCTGCCGGCAGCCATCGACGCCGTGGTGGCACGTGCCCTGGCCAAGAACCGTGATGAGCGTTTTGCCACGGCGCGCGACTTTGCCACGGCCCTGCAGTCGGCGATCCGCCGGGCTGAAGACGCGACGGTGGTCCCGCCAGCCGACCCCCAGCGCAAGCCCTTGCCCGATGCCACGGGTTCGCGCGGGACGTCCGGCGGCACCGGTACGTCCGGCACTTCGGCCACCAGCGCAACTTCTGCCACGTCGGCTACCTCGGCCACCTCCGCAACGGTCACGCAGGAACTTGAGCTTGTTTACTGGAAGGACATCAAGGACTCGACCGATCCGGAAGAGCTGGAGATGTTCCTGGCCAAGTTCCCCTCGGGCATTTACGGTGACCTGGCGCGCCGTCGCCTGCGCAAACTCACGGGGGGCAGTTCCCCGGACCAGACGGTTTTGAGCGGAACCCTGCCACCGGAGCAGGACCTGGAGGCCACCCGCCTGCGTACCGACCTGTCGCAGCCCATGCTCATGCCGGTTGCGGCGACCCAGCCTGTGCCGGCTATCCCATCCGTGGCAGCAGAACCCGCCATCTCGCCGGTTCCGTCCACGCCGGCCCCCTCGGCCATCGAGTCGGTGCCACCGGTGATGGCGTCCACCGCTCAGGTGACGCCTGAGGCAAGGCCCGAGGTGACGCAGACGGGTTCTTCGGGCGCCGCTGCGACCGTTGAGGTACCGCCCCCGGCCACGCCGTCCAAGTCGTCCAGCAAACTGGTGCTCGCGGGTGTGGCGGGTGTGGTTGTAGCGGGTATCGTCGCTTTTCTGGCATTGGGGCGTGGCGGTAGCGGAACAGCCCCGGTGGCCACTCCTTTGCCGGCTGCTTCGGCCCCCGCCGAAGTGGCAGCAACTGCGCCTGCGGCACCGGCCGCGTCAGCTGTTGCAGTGGCAGCCGTTGCCCCGGCAGCGTCCGCCGCATCACGGCCTGCTTCAGCGCCGAGGCCACAGCGTGCAGCCAGCCAGCCCCGTGTGGCCAAACCTGCCTCGGCCCCCGCCGTGGTGGTACAGGCTCCGGCGGTCCCAGTGCCGGTGGCCGAACCGCCACGTGAAGTGCAGCCCAGGGCTGCGGCGCCGTCCACGCCAGCTCCTGTGGCGGCGGCGGGCAACCCCACCGAAGCCTGCAAGGACAAGATGTTCCTGTCCAAGGAGTTTTGCCTGAAGGAACAGTGCGAGCGGGCCTCATTGCAGAACCATCCTGTGTGCGTCAAGCGCCGCGAAGAGGCCAAGCTGCGAGAGGAAAGCAAGGTCCGCGTGGGCCCGCAGTAGCAGCCAGTGGCCGACCCGCTGCCGGCGGCCCTAGACGATGTCCAGCGTATGCAACACAAAGCGGCCGGCACGCCGGTCCGCAAAATAGTGCTCCAGCGTTTCCTTGACGGTGCGAAACGCGATCTCGTCCCAGGGCACTTCTTCTTCGCTGAAAAGCCGTGCCTCCAGGGTTTCGGTGCCCGGATTGAACTGGTCGTTCAGCAGCCGTGCCCGGTAAAACAGGTGCACCTGGCCCACGCGCGGTACGCTCATCACGGTGAACAGTTCTTCCATTTCGAACTGCGCGCCGAGTTCGACGCCTTCCGGGGGCAGTTCTGATGCATCCCCACGCCGAATTGCTCACCCGATTCTACGAGGCCTTCCAACGCAAGGACGCTGAGGCTATGGGGGCCTGCTACCACGACGAGGCGGTGTTCATGGATCCGGCCTTCGGGCGGCTCACGGCGGCGGAGGCCCGGGCCATGTGGGCCATGCTCCTCGCCCGTTCCAAGGGGCTGGACCTGACCTTCCAGGTCCTCCACGCAGATGACGGCAGCGGGAGCGTGCATTGGGAGGCGAAGTACCCCTTCTCCAAGACCGGCCGGCCCGTGCACAACGTCATCGAAGCCCAGTTCGGTTTCCACGAGGGCCTCATCCTGGCCCACCGGGACCGCTTCGATTTGTGGCGCTGGAGCCGCCAGGCGCTGGGCCTCTCAGGCCTGCTCCTGGGGTGGTCGCCCTGGATGAATGGAAGGATCCAACGCGAAGCACGGACACAGCTGACGAAGTGGATGACCCAAGGGACCACGCGTGATTAGCCTCGAATGGATGTCCCTGGTTCTGGGCCTTCTGGCCGGAGCCGCAACCCCAACCGTGGCCCCCGGCAAGGCCTCCACTCAAGGCGGAGCCCCCAGCGCCGGACCCGCACTCATTCCCCTTCGAACGCCCCATCCCCCTTATCCCCCCAAAAGCAAGGAAAGGGGCGAAGCAGGGACCGTGCACGCGTTCTTCATGGTTCGTCAGGATGGCACCGTGGCTTCGGTGCGCA
>CAZUJD010000073.1:0-449 GCA_964620025.1 uncultured Ramlibacter sp.
ATCCTCGGGGATGCCGGCCTCCACCTTGCCCACCAGGTCGGCGACCTCATCGGCGCCCTTGGTGAAGATGCCGCCACCCAACCGGGCAAAGATCGAGATCAGTGACGAACCGAAGGCAAAGCCGATCAGCGGGTTCAGCAGGGCGGCAAAGGCCTTGCCATCTGCCGGGATGCCGCTGGCCGTGAGGTACCAGTAAAAGGCCGTCACGCCCAGCAGGCCCAGGCCCACCACCAGCATGCCGGTGATGGCGCCACCGCGGAAGGCCACGTCCAGTGCCGGGCCGATGCCCCTGGTGGCGGCCTGTGCAGTACGCACGTTGGCCCGCACCGACACGTTCATGCCAATGAAGCCACAGGCGCCCGAAAGCACCGCGCCGACCACAAAGCCCACGGCAGTCTTGCCGTCCAGGAAGATGCCGATAAGCACGGCCAGCACCACGCCGACGATGG
>CAZUJD010000073.1:459-6891 GCA_964620025.1 uncultured Ramlibacter sp.
GCCGCCGCGCCGGCCTGGATGGCCGCCGCGATTTCCTGCATGCGGGCGTTGCCCGCGTCTTGTGAAAGGATCCAGCCGCGTGCCCAGAAACCGTATGCCACGGCCACGAACCCGCAGACGAGCGCCAGAATCAGCGCCGAGTTGCCTGTCATTTGTAAATCTCCTTCGTTGTTTCGCTTGGAGGGGGTGCCACGCTAGCGGTACCCCCGCTGCGTTGCTTCCTCAAAACTCCACAAGGGGAGACGATTGGCCAACGGGCGCACTGTAGCGTGAAAAAGTGCCACCTCAGCAGCCCGAAAGGCCCATGAAAGTAAAATCAGGGTTAATCCTGATCTCCCTTTTCCAATCTCCCAACGACCAGAACCATGTCCCTCGACAAAGTCTCCCCCGGCAAGAACGTTCCCGACGCGTTCAACGTGATCATTGAAATCCCGATGAACGCCGATCCCGTGAAGTACGAAGTGGACAAGGAGTCCGGCGCGATTTTCGTGGACCGCTTCATGAGCACGTCCATGCACTACCCGACCAACTACGGTTACGTGCCCAAGACCATCAGCGGTGACGGCGACCCGGTGGACGTGCTGGTGATCACCCCCGTGCCGCTGATTCCCGGCGTTGTGGTGACCTGCCGTCCGATCGGCATCCTGAAGATGCAGGACGAGGCCGGTGAAGACGGCAAGGTGCTGGCCGTGCCCACCGACAAGATCCTGTCGATCTACACCCAGTGGCAAAAACCGGAAGACCTGAACCCGCTGCGCCTGAAGACCATTGCCCATTTCTTTGAGCACTACAAGGACCTGGAGCCGGGCAAGTGGGTCAAGATCCTGGGCTGGGAAGGCCCGGACGCCGCCCGCAAGGAAATCCTGGACGGCATCGCCAACTACCAGAAGGCCAATCCGGCCTGACAGCAACAGCCTCGCTTCAGTCGTTGCGCAGCGGGGTCAGTGGTCCTTCATCCATCTGCAGCATGTCCATCAGCATGTTGATGGCCTGGACATGGTGCGGGTGGGGCGATTTTCGCCGCTCCTGTTCGAGCACCGCCAGGATGTCCATCGGGCCGACCAGCTGCATGCTCCAGAACGGGTAAAGCCGGTGCTGCACGCCCCCGAATGCGTGCAGTTCCATCACGCATTCGTGGCGTCGGTCTTGCCGCAAGCGCTGCATGAGCGCCTGGACATGGGCTTGCGGCCCTTCGAGCCACTGCAGGAACATGCCGCCGCCAAACACCAGCAAGCCGGTGATTTCCAGTGGCGGATTGTGACGCCACGCACTGCCCACGATGTGGGGCAGCTCATCAGGCGTCATCCAGCGCGTCGCATGGCTGCAATACAACAGGCTGTAGAGGTCGGTGCCGCTTGTGTCGGTGGCAATGGCTTTGGGGTCCATTGCGTGTCTCCATCGTTGCACAGGAGACAAATATAGCCCGATGCTAGCGGTGCGGGTCGGGATAGAGCAGTTCCTTCAACCCGAACATGCCGGTCCGGTTGAAAGGGGCCCATCCGCCTTCGGGCTGGGCCAGCCGGTCGGCCACAGCCCACCAGGCGCTGGGGTTCATGCCAATACCGATATGGCTGGCCACGACTTCAATATTTTCGGTGTGCGGGTTGTGGCCGGCAGGCTGCTGGAAGCTGCCCTGCCAGGCCACGATGCCGTCGCTGCGCGACCAGATGCTGGTGGTGGGCACCGGCGGCGCTTGCGGCAGGTTGTATTGCTCGGCTTCGCGGTCGATGTTGCGCCCGCTGGTCAGCTCGTAGATGCGCCAGGCATTGGTGGACTTGGGCGGCCCGGCAAATGGCGTGCCCAGCGTGATGACGCAGCGCACGCATTCCGGCATTTCCTTGGCCAGTTCACGGGCGTAAACGCCGCCCAGGCTCCAGCCCAGCAGGCTGACCTTGCGGCCGCTGGCGTCGCAGGCCTGCTGTACCTGGCGCTTGGCGGATTCGAGCACGCCGGCGCGCGGACCGAAATTGAAACCCTGGCTCCAGCCCTGTGTTTCGTAGCCCAGTGAGCCGATGTAGCGGCGCAGCGGGATGGTGCTGGCGTCACTGGCGCTCAGGCCAGGGAACACGATGACGCCATGGCCGTCGCCCGCGGGCGCGCGTTGCAGCGCCGGCCAGGCCGGCAGCAGCGAGCCGAACTCCCAAGGGGCGCGGAATTCAAGCGCGAGCAGTGCGAGGCTTGGTGCGCGCAGGTCGTCCAGCGGTTCTTGGGGCTTCTTGGTTGCCATGAGCATGAAGGGGCTGCTTTCCCGTTGTGGATCGGCTGGTCCGCACGGTAGCAGCTTTGGTGGTCGGGGAAGGTGCGGTGACGCCGGTTTTAGAGGCACGCGCCTTGGATTTCGTCTCCTTGGCGACCGGGGCTGTAGTGGTTACTACCGACGCCTGGCCCAGCGCATACAACTTTTGGGCTTCTTCAAACGCGGCCTGCAACGCATCAGCCAGGTCCTGCACATGGGGCACGGCTTTCCTGTCCGCGATGATCCCGAAGTCCACGCTGCCCGCATACGTCTGGATCGTGATGTTCAACGCGAGCCCGTGCATCACGATGGACAACGGGTGAAAGGTGAGCATGCGCGCTCCAGCCAGGTAAAGCGGCACCTGCGGACCGGGTACGTTGCTGATGGCCAGGTTGGCCACCATGGGCAGCCGGTCGGCAAAGCCTGAGCGACCGTAGGTCTTGAGTGCGGCCCGCGCGGCACCCCCCACGATCCAGGGCGCCAGGAACGACGGGTAGTCGGTCGGCAGCACACTCTTGAGGTTGACCAGTGCCTGCTTGACCTTGCCCGTGGATGCCATGATGGCATTCATGCGCTTCATGGGATGCGCCAGATGCGTGCCCAGGTCCACCAGGCTCATGGATGCCTGGTTGTTGAGTTCCTTGTTGTTTTCCTCGCGCAGGCTCACCGGCATGGCTGCAATCAGCGGCTTCCTGGGGATGCTCGAATGTCGGGCCAGGTATGTACGCAAGGCGGTGGAACAGATCCACAACACGATGTCGTTGAAAGTGCCGCCCACTGCCTTGGCCATGGCTCTGCATTCGGCAAACGGCAGGCTGGCCGTGGCAAACACCCGCTGCGTGGTAATGCCGGTGTTGAAGATGGTCTTGGGAGCAAGCTGGATGGGTGACTTCGGCCGCAGGCTGGTGATGCCCTTGCCGCCCCCACTGACCGACTGCCGCGCGACCGTGCTGCCCAGGGTGGATGCAGCCGACGGCAGCGCCTTGGCCAGCTTGGCGTACTGCGTGAGCGAATTGGAAAACACTGCACCGATCATCTCGCCGATCTTCAGGTCGCCGGCAGTTCGACGCTTGCGCGCAGGGTCGGGCGGCGGCACCTCGCGCGGTACCGGCCCAAGGTCCAGCACGGCATTGGCCAGCACGGTACCCCCCTTGCCGTCCAGTGCGGCGTGATGGATCTTGGAATAGAAGCCGACCAGCTTGCCCGTGACTGCCAGGCCCGGCGGAGGCTTGATGCTGTCAAATACATAGAACTCCCACAGGGGGCGTTCGCGGTTGATCAGCTCGCCGTGCAGTTTGGCGGCCATGGCCTGTGCCTGTTTGACCGTCAGACTGGTACCCCTGACCTTGCGAATGTGAAAGTCCAGGTCCACTTCATCAGCCTCCACCCACAGCGGATGGCCCAGGTCAAACGGCATGAAGGCCAGCTTGCGGCTGAACACGGGCGCCAGATGCATGCGCTTGGCAATGTGGGCCTGCAGCGCCTTGTGAAAGCTGCCCTTGAAGCCCGCAGGCAGCTCGTACAGGTTCAGCGAACCCACATGCATCGGAGTTTCCGGTGTCTCCAGGTAGAGGAAGGTCGCGTCCAGCCCGCTCAGTGATTTCATGATGTCTCCGGTCTGAAGCCACGTTACCTGACGGCGGGTGCAAAGCACACTAGGGTTTGTCTGCCCTGAACGGACTGCGTTGCGCCAGATGGTCGACGTAGCTGTCAATGCCCTGGCCCTCGCGCTCCAGAAATCGCTGGACTGCGTCCGAAAAGGCAGGGTGGGCCAGCCAGTGGGCACTGGTCGTGCGCACCGGCATCAGCGCGCGGGCCATCTTGTGCTCCCCCTGGGCGCCGCCTTCAAAGCATGTGTAGCCCTGCTCCAGGCACCACTGGAGCGGCTGGTAGTAGCACGCTTCGAAGTGCAGGCAGTCCACCCGCTCCAGGGCGCCCCAGTAGCGGCCATAGGCGGTGCCCTTGCCGTCCAGCGCGATCAGGCTGGTGGCCATGGGCTGGCCGTTGCGTTCGGCGGTGAACATCAGCCAGTGCTCGGGCATATGGGCCGCCATGCGGTGGAAAAAGTCGCGTGTGAGGTAGGGCGCGTTGCCGTGCTCCAGGTAGGTGCGCTCATAGCAGCGGTAGAAGAAGTCCCAGTCCTGCGCCGTGATGCCGTCACCCTGTGCATGGCGAAAGACGACGCCGGCATCTGCCACCTTGCGCCGCTCCTGGCGAATCTTCTTGCGCTTGTCCTGGCTGAGGCTGGCCAGGAATGCGTCAAAGCTGCTGTAGCCAGTGTTCCTCCAGTGGAACTGGATGGTGTGGCGCTGCATCAGGTCTTCGGCTGCGCAGGCGGCGATGTCATCATCGGCGGCAAACAGCAGGTGCAGCGACGACAGACCCTCGCTCCGGCAGTGTTCCACCAGGGCCTGAACCAGGGCCCGCCGCGCGGTGGCGTCACGTGCCAGCAACCGCGCGCCCGGTACCGGCGTAAACGGCACGGCAACCAGTGCCTTGGGGTAGTACGCCAGGCCATGCTGCTCGTAGGCGTTGGCCCAGGCCCAGTCGAAAACATATTCGCCGTAGGAATGGTCCTTGATGTACAGCGGACAGGCCGCCTGCAATGCCTGGCCGCGCCACAGCGTCACGAAGCGTGGTGTCCAGCCGGTTGCCGGCGTGGCGCTGCCGCTCTCGTGCAGCGCGGCCAGGTACTCGTGCCGCATGAACGGGCCGGCATGGGTTTGCAGCGCAAGCAGGGCGTTCCAGTCAGCGGCTTTCACCTCCAGCGGCGTAGCCAGAACCCGGATGACATAATCGTTTGAACTGAATTGCACTGCTGGTATGACTCTCAAACTCTGTGTCGCCCAACTCAATTTTGTCGTGGGCGACATGCCGGGCAACGCCAAAAAAATCGTGGAAGCTGCCCGGACAGCCTACGCGGAAGGCGCCCGGCTGCTCCTGACTCCTGAACTGTCCATCTGCGGCTATGCCGCCGAAGACCTGTTCCTGCGTCCGGCCTTTATTGCCGCCTGTGATGATGCCGTGAAAACGGTGGCCCGCGAACTGGCCGGGTTAAAGGGACTCGCTGTGGTGGTGGGCCACCCGAGCGGTGGCGACCGGCGCACCCGCAGCGTGGCCGTGCAGCAGCGCCATAACACGGCCAGCGTGCTGCGGGAGGGCGAGGTCATCGCCACCTATGCCAAGCGCGAACTTCCCAATTACCAGGTGTTCGACGAACGCCGTTATTTCACGCCGGGACAGGGCACCTGCGTGTTTGACGCCGGCGGCGTGAAGGTTGGCCTTCTGATTTGCGAGGACGCCTGGTTTGAGGAACCCGCCCGGCTGGCGCGCGATGCTGGTGCACAGTTGCTGGCCGTCATCAACGCGTCACCTTTTCACGTGGGCAAGGGGGGTGAACGCGAGCAGATGATGCTTGAGCGCGTGGCCGATTGCGGCCTGCCACTGGTCTATGCCCACCTGGTGGGCGGGCAGGATGAAGTGGTCTTTGAGGGGCATTCATTTGCCGTCAATGCCGACGGAACCATTGCAGCACGTGCCCCCAGCTTTGTGCCGGACCTGTTCATGGTGCAGGCCGGTGGCCCTGGCAAACCGGAACTGGGCGGCACCCTGGCCGCGCAGCGCAGCCCCGAGGCCGACCTGTGGGACGCTTTGGTGCTGGGCGTGCGTGACTACATCGGCAAGAACGGTTTTCCCGGCGTGATACTGGGCCTGTCCGGCGGGATCGATTCGGCGCTGGTGCTGGCCGTGGCGGTCGATGCACTGGGCGCGGACAAGGTGCGTGCAGTGATGATGCCTTCGCCTTACACGGCGGACATCAGCTGGATTGACGCCCGCGAGATGGCGACCAGACTGGGTGTCCGCTACGACGAGATCTCGATCGTTCCCGAATTCGAGGCGTTCAAGGCGTCGCTGGCGGCGGAGTTTGACGGCCGGCCAGAAGACACAACGGAAGAGAACATCCAGGCGCGCATCCGTGGCGTGATGCTGATGGCGTTGTCCAACAAGTTCGGCAGCATCGTGCTGACCACGGGCAACAAGAGCGAAATGGCGACGGGGTATTGCACGCTGTATGGCGACATGGCGGGCGGCTTTGCGGTGATCAAGGACGTGTTCAAGACCGTGGTCTTTCGCCTGGCGCGCTGGCGCAACGAACATGACCCCTACGGCACGGGCGCCAACCCGATTCCTGAACG
>CAZUJD010000073.1:6901-11943 GCA_964620025.1 uncultured Ramlibacter sp.
CCGGCCGCCCTCCGCCGAGCTGCGCCCCGACCAGAAGGACCAGGACAGCCTGCCACCCTATGAGGTGCTGGACGCCATACTTGAGCGCTACATGGAAAACGACCAGTCGGTCAGCGAGATCGTGGCGGCAGGCTTTGACCGTGCCGTCGTGGAGCGCGTCACGCGCCTGGTCAAGATCAACGAATACAAGCGCCGTCAGGCGCCGGTGGGGATTAGGGTCAGCCACCGCAGTTTCGGCAAGGATTGGCGCTATCCTATTACCAGCAAATTTCTTTAGGGGACATTTTTCATGAAGCAGATCACCGCCATCGTCAAACCCTTCAAGCTCGAAGAAGTGCGTGAGGCGCTGGCCGAATGCGGCGTGACCGGCCTGACCGTCACGGAAGTCAAGGGCTTTGGCCGCCAGAAGGGACACACCGAGCTGTACCGCGGCGCCGAATACGTGGTGGACTTCCTGCCCAAGGTCAAGGTCGAGGTTGTGGTCAAGGACGACGATGCGGAGCGCTGTGTGGACGCCATCGTCAAGGCCGCGCGTACCGGCAAGATCGGCGACGGCAAGATCTTCATCACCACGGTGGAGCGGGTGGTGCGCATTCGCACCGGCGAAACCGACGAATCGGCTGTCTAGATTTCCTTCAGGTTCACGCGGTTGGCCGTGAGGCCGGCCGCCTGCACCAGTTCAGGGAGCAAGGCAGACGCATCGGTGCCCGTGCGCAGCAGGTCCATCTGCCATTCGCTCATGAATCCACGACGCACACTGGACTGCAGGAACCCCAGCAATTCGTCGTAGTACCCGCCGGTATTGAGCAGGCCCACCGGCTTGTCGTGATAGCCCAGCTGGCGCCAGGTCCAGACTTCAAACAGCTCCTCGAACGTTCCGATGCCGCCCGGCAGGGCAAGAAATGCATTGGCCCGTTCAGCCATCATGCGTTTGCGCTCATGCATGGTCTGCACCACATGCAACTCGGAGCAGTCCAGCTTGGCCCATTCCTTTTCGACCAGTGCCTTTGGAATCACGCCGACCACGCGTCCGCCAGCGGCCAGCGTGGCGTCGGCGACCATGCCCATCAGGCCATTGTTGCCTCCGCCGTAGACCAGCTGTCCGCCATGGGTGCCGATCCAGTGGCCCGTCTGGCGCGCCACGTCGGCAAAAGCGGCATCGTTGCCCGGTCGCGAGCCACAGTACACGCAGACTGAAAAGGACGGCGTCACGCAGCGAACCTCTGCCACAGGGCGGCCGTCCAGATGCCGGCGCACAGCACCAGGCTCAGCAAAACGGCGGCGCTGCCCATGTCCTTGGCACGTTTGGACAGGTCATGCCACTCGGGGCCGATGCGGTCGATTGCGGTTTCAATACCGGTGTTGAGCAGTTCTACGATCATCAGGATCAACACCGATCCCGCCAGCAAGGCGGTCTCGACCCAGCTGCGCCCCAGCCAGAACGACAGTGGCAGCAACACCACGGCCGCGATGGCCTCCTGGCGAAAAGCGGTTTCTCCCCAGCCGGCACGCAAGCCTTCCATGGAATAGCCGAGCGCATGCCAGACTCGGTTGAACCCGGTGCGGGATTTTTGCAGGTTGACTTGACCCATGGGCGGATTGTCGCCGTGCATCGTGACGGTGTTAACGCGACAGCGGCGCGGACGTGACCAGGCGGGTGCCGGCCAGTGCGTCGTGCAAGAATTGTCGTTGCGGGTGAAAGCGGCTGAGAAGAGCCCACACGGCCACCCAGCCCAACACAATCACCACCGATTCGCCGCCCGAAAGCCTGAATGGCGCCATGGCGGCCAGCGGCGGCAGAACCCACAGCCAGCTCAACACATAACGGGCCAGGGCACGCAACTGGCTGACCGGCCGTCCCATGGTGTCCACGACCCGGATATTCCAGGTTTTCATGGCCAGAGTCTGGCCCCTTGCCCAGAACCAGGAAAAATAAATGCCGAACACCACAAACAGGAAGGCCTGCAGCAGGTGACGGCGGTCGTCCATGGCATTTCGCATTTGCCCCAAGGTGCTGAACAGCCAGCCGGCGACAAAAACCACGGCAAAAAGCAGCATGCCTTCGTAGAGCCAGCAGGCCATGCGCCGGCGCAGGCCTGGTGTGGTGGCCAGGGAGGGGACTGCATTGGCAGGCCCCGGCGCGTCAGGCCGCGCGTCGGTCGAAACAGTCATCGGCAAAAAGGAAGGCTCAGTTGGACGGCGGTGAAGCGGGTGCCGGCGTCGCGGCGATCCGCTTTTGCGGCAAGAGCGTATTGTGATCCACCTGATGAGGCGGCGCCGCTATGCGCGGGCGCTCTTTCTGGTCCGGGGTGGCCTTGGGGGGGACCTTGGTGAGTTTTTGCGGGGGCACTGGTTTGACTGCAGCCGCGGCACCTGCTGCTTTGGGTTTGGCATCGGCTGCAAGCCGCGCCTTTTCTTCGGGGGAAAGCGATTGGTAGGCCTCCCATTTGGCCTTCTTGTCGTCGGGCGGAATCTTGCGCGTGTCAGCAAAATTCAGCCGGGCCTGTGTGCGCTGCTGCGGGCTCAGGGCCACC
Source organism: uncultured Ramlibacter sp. (assembly GCA_964620025.1). Lineage (GTDB taxonomy): Bacteria > Pseudomonadota > Gammaproteobacteria > Burkholderiales > Burkholderiaceae_C > RAM1. The sequence goes on from CAZUJD010000073.1 coordinate 9,436, forward strand.
CAGTCGCTCATGCGGCTGTGCAACTTGGCCTGTTCGCCTTGGGACATCTTGGGATAGTTCTGGGACAGGGCGATCCACTTGCGTTTTTGGGCTTCACTGATCGAGCCCCATTGCGCGGCCAGCGGCGCCAATGATTGTTGCTGTGCGGACGAAAGTTCGCTCCAGGCCGGCCCACCGGTGGTCCTGACCGCTTTGGACGCGGTCGCTGCGGGGGCGGGGGCTTTTGCAGGGGCGGGCGACTGTGCCGCCACCCCACCTGCCAACAAGCAGCCCAGCGTCCACGCAGCTACAACCAGGCGAGGTGTGTCCATGGCGGCGTCAGGGCGCTCGGTCGCCGGTTCCGTTGAGGAACTGCATGAAGCCAGGGTCGGCATAGGCCGCCGGCGGCAGGTCGTCGGTCAGCAATGCTGCATCGACTTCGGCAACTTCTTCGGCCCGGTTATCGTTCTGGATCACGTTGATGGCCACCAGGCCGGCAGCCAGCGCAACCAGGGGCAGGGCGGAAGCCAGGCGCCCCCAGAAGCCGGGTTGGCCTGCCTCAAAGCCCAGGGTTGCCACGCCATTCGAGACGCCCAGAACCGGGGTGGCGACCACTTTGCGACGGGCCAGGGCCCGCACCCGGGCAGCCCTCAGTCGCTCGGAGACCTCATGGGACAGGACGTTGTCGGCGGACAGGCGGGCGGCTACCTGCCGCCCAAAACGGTCTTGCAGGTGCTGGTGTTGTTGTTGGTTTGTAGTCGTCATAGCTGGATTCCCTTCGCCTTCAGTGCTTTGCTGAGGGCCTGGACTGCCCGGGAACAGTGCGTTTTGACACTGCCTTCAGAACAGCCCATGGCCGCAGCCGTTTCGGCCACGTCCATGTCCTCCCAGTAACGCATGAGGAAGGCTTCACGTTGACGCGCCGGCAACTGGCTGACCGAGTCCTCGATCTCACGCAAAATCTGGGCCCGGCTGGTGGCATCCTCCGTGCTCTCAGCTCCTTGGGAGCCATCCTGGGCCTGATAAGTTTCCAGAAGGTCGAAATCTCCGTCTTCTGAGCCGGATTCGAAGTCACCCATGTTTGAAAACAGGGCATTTCGGGTCTTCTGGCGGCGAAACCAGTCCAGCATGCAATTGGACAGGATGCGCTGGAACAGCATCGGCAGCTCAGCGGCGGGCTTGTCGCCATAGTGCTCGGACAGCTTCATCATGCTGTCCTGAACGATGTCCAGCGCCGCCTCTTCGTCGCGCACGTGATAAAGCGCCCGCTTGAAAGCCCGCTTTTCAACGCCCTTCAGGAATTCCGATAGTTCTGCTTCTGTTGCCAAAGGAAAGGGGCCGGGAAAGGGCGCTAGTAGGAGGAATGTCTCTTTTTGGAGGCAGTTTTCGCAGGAAAGCCGCCCTTGTTAGCAGGAAATTATGGCACCGGCCTGCTGACCGGGTCGCCAGAGTGTTGCTGCAATGCGATAATCCGCGCTGCAAGTCAAAAGGCAAACGAATCCTGATCCGGCGGTGCAAGCAGCCCGCCCATGGTTTGGGTTCTAAGTCCCGGTCCGGCTCCACAAGAGTCCGTTGAAGGGGCACCCAAGGTTTTTCGTCAGAGAAATTCACAAAGGTTGATCATGGAAATTTCAAAAGCCGAAATCACATCGGCAGCAGCAGCCCAGGCAGGCGCATCCCCTCAGGAATTGCGCGGAGCCGAAATCCTCATCAAGGCCCTCCAGGCCGAAAGTGTGAAGTACATCTGGGGCTATCCGGGCGGCGCTGTACTGCACATCTACGACGCGTTCTACAAGCAGGACTCCATCCAGCATGTGCTGGTGCGCCACGAACAGGCAGCGGTTCATGCCGCCGACGGTTATGCCCGCGCCACGGGTGAAGTCGGTGTCGCGCTGGTCACATCCGGTCCTGGACTGACCAATGCCGTGACCGGTATCGCGACAGCGTACATGGACAGCATTCCCATGGTCATCATCTCCGGCCAGGTCCCCACGGCGGCGATCGGTCTGGATGCCTTCCAGGAATGCGACACCGTCGGCATCACCCGTCCCATCGTCAAGCACAACTTCCTCGTAAAAGATGCCCGGCATATCGCCGAGGTCATGAAGAAGGCTTTTCACATCGCGCGCAGCGGCCGCCCTGGCCCTGTGGTGGTGGACATCCCCAAGGATGTGTCCTTCAACAAGGTGCTGTACACGGGTTACCCTGACAGCGTTGAAATGCGCTCCTACAACCCCGTGCGCAAGGGCCATGGTGGCCAGATCCGCAAGGCGCTGCAGTTGCTGATGACCGCCAAGCGGCCGTACATCTATACCGGTGGTGGTGTACTGCTGGGCAATGCCACGCAGGAACTGCGCACGCTGGTGGACATGCTGGGTTACCCGTGCACCAATACGCTGATGGGGCTGGGTGCCTATCCGGCCAGCGACCGCAAGTTCCTGGGCATGCTGGGCATGCACGGGACGATCGAAGCCAACAACGCCATGCAGAACTGCGACGTGCTGCTGGCGGTGGGCGCACGCTTTGACG
>CAZUJD010000074.1:0-11889 GCA_964620025.1 uncultured Ramlibacter sp.
GCAAACAGGCGCGCGGTGATGTCTGACGGCCCACCGGGCGGCGAGCCCACCAGGATCTTCACGGGCTTGGTGGGCCAGGCCTGTGCCATGGCGCCCGGCAATGCGCCCAGAAGCAGGGCGGTTGCGAACGCCATGAAGGCGGTGCGGCGGAGAGTGAAAGGGTACATGGTCGCAATCCGTCAGTGTCAGTCCAGGCTCACGCCGGTGGCCTTGATGGGCTTTTCCCATCGTGCAAGGTCGGCGCGCTGCGCTGCGGCCAGTTCGGCCGACGTGGAGCCGATGGGGTCGTATCCCAGGCCGGCCATCTTGGCCTGCATGTCCGGCTTCCTGACCGCCGCGGAAACGGCGCGTTCCAGTTTGGCCAGCACCGGCTGTGGCAGGCCCGCAGGGCCGTACATGGCGAACCAGGCCGTGGCCACCATGTTGACGCCAGACTCCTTGAGCGTGGGCACCTCGGGCACCTGCGGGTCGCGCTTGTCACCGGTCACGGCAATGATGCGTACCTTGCCGCCACGGTGCAGTTCGGCCGTCTCGGACACCACGTCGAACTTGTAGCCGATGTGTCCGCCCAGCAACGCGGTGTTGGCCGGTGCGCCCCCCTGGAACGGCACGTGGGTGAAGGGCACACCGGCGCTTTGCTCCAGCAGCACGCCCATGAAGTGCGGCAGCGTGCCCTGGCCGGGCGATCCATAGGTGGCGGCTTTGGGATCGGCCTTGGCCTTGGCCAGCATCTCGGCCACGTTTTTGGCGCCGGTGGCCGGACCCGACACCACGCCGAACTGGAATGCCGCAATCTGCGAGATGGGCGTGAAATCCCTGACCGCGTCGTAGTCGAGCTTTTTGTACACATGCGGGAACAGCACCATGGGCCCGCTGGGCAGGATGATGACCGTCTGGCCATCGGCCTTGGCGTTCTTCACGGCCATGAGCGCAATGCGGCCGCCGGCACCGGGGCGGTTTTCCACGGTCACCGTGCTGAAGTCCTCGCGGATGGCGTCGCCGATCATGCGGGCCAGCACATCAGCTGAACCGCCCGGAGGGAAACCCACCAGGATTTTCAGCGGCGGCTTGTCCTGCGCGGTGGCGGGCAGGGTCATCAAGGGGCTGGCGGCGAGCAGCAGGGCTGCGGCCAGGAATCGTCGTTGGTACATCGGTTGTCTCCTCAGGGCTGGCCGGGCAATTTGCTGTGCCACTGTAGTCCCGCGACAATTGATTGTTCTAATCAATCATCCCCTTGGTAAACCCTGATGTCCACCGCTGACAACCGCCTGGCCAACCCCGGTGCACTGGATGACCTGTTGCTGTACCGCATCAACCGCCTGCTGGGGGTGGCCGGCAGCATGGTGATCCGGCTGTGCGAGGGGCGCTTTGGCATCACCCGGCGTGAATGGCGTGTGCTGGCCCAGCTCGCGCATGAAGGTGGCATGCTGTCGTCCCGGCTGGCCGAACGTGCCCAGCTGGACCGGGCGCGCACGTCCAGGGCGGTCACCTCCCTGGTGGCCAAGGGGCTGGTGGACCGCCAGACGCCGCCGGGTGACCGGCGCCAGGCCATGCTGCGCCTGACGGCGCAGGGCCAGGCGCTGCATGACGCCATGTTTCCCCTGGTGCATGACATCAACCGCGAACTGCTGGCCCTGCTGGACCCGGACCAGGTAGCCCAGCTGGACCGCATGCTGGAGCTGCTGCAACAGCGGGCCGACCAGCTGGTCGTACGGGCGGGGGCCGCGCTGCCACGCGCCGACCGCCGCCGAGGTGGCCGCACGGTGCGAGGCGTGACTTGATCGCAGCGCGGGCGCACGGCGGCGGGCCGTATGCAGGCGTTACGGACGCACGATCATGTTGTTGACGACTTCGCGCACCCCGCTTGTGTTGCGGGCGATGTAGCCGGCCTGGTTCTTCTCGGTACTGGACTTGGCAAAGCCCGACAGCGAGACGGTTCCATTGAGCGAGTCCACATTCACTGCGGCGGCATCCACTGTCTTGTCAGCGATCATTTTGGCCTTGACCGACGTGACGATGGCCTTGTCGTCCACGTAGGCACCCACGGTGCTCTGGCCGCGCATGACCGAACAGCCAGCGCTGACGAGGGTGATGCCCGCCAGAACGGCCAGCGTGACGGCGCGTGCATGGCGCGAAGCAGAAGAGTGAATCGAAGTCATGGTTGTGTCCTCAAGGGTTGGTACAAGAAGGTGCGGAATGCGGCGGGTTGGGTCGGGCGGTCACGGTGGATCGCGCGGTTGTTGCGGCGTGGATGCCGCTTGCGACAGGATTGACGCGATCAGGCCTGACACATCCGGCGTCTTCAGCGTGGCCGCCAGCAGCGCGCCCACCGGAACCAGCCGCCAGGGCTTGAACAGCATGACGGCGGCGCCGGCGGCTGCGGCCACGCCCAACAGTTGAAGCGGCTTGTCGCTGGCGTACTGCGCCAGCACAGGCCGGGCGACCTGGGCGGCCGAATACACCGGGTGGTTGTGCCACCACATGCGCATGGCATGACGGGCTATGTCCCACCACAAGGGTCCGGGGGGCTTGCCGGCATCGTGGTCTGGATACCTGTCAGACGGATTTGCGGCGCCGGACCGGCTGCGCTGATGCCCCTGAAGGTGGGCACTGATGGCGTGCCGGCTGGCCTGCAGGCGCTGTGCGGGTGTCGGGCTCTGGCTCATGCACGGTTCCCGGCTTGCCGCAACGCCATGGCATCCGCATCCAGCTGGGCCCGCAGTTCGCGAAAATGCGTCGCGGCCAGCGGCTTGCGCGCCTGAGCCCAGGCACCCAAGGACAGCAGCAGCGCGACGCCCGGTACCGCAAGCAGTGTCCAGTGAAACTGCGACAGCGTGGCCGCCAGCATGACGGCCACACCCCCCAGGATCAGGAACGCGCCCAGTGCCAGCACCGCCACACCCCAGGCAATGCCACGGCGCAGCACCTCGCTGCTGTAGCCTGCGGCTTCCTCGCGCACCAGGGCCGCGTAGCCCGCGGCATGGTCGACGACCAGTTCGGGGCGGTTGATGAGCACGTTGAAAAGCGGGTGGGGCATGGTGTGGGCGGTCCAGGGTGGATGCGGGTCAGTAACGGTTGTGGTTGCGGCGCGCGGCCATGACCAGGGCCGCCAGCGCGGCACCTGCTGCCGCCGCGATCAGCACGGACTTCACCGGCTGTTCGGCCACGTATTTGCCGGTGGCTTCGGCGTAGTGGCTGATCTGCCTTTGCACTTTGGCCGAAGCGTCAGATGCAGCATGGATGCCGCGCGTGGCGGCTTCCTGGGCGCGAGCGGCCAGGCGGTCGATCGCCGGCTCGACGTTGCCGCGCAGGTCGCGAACCTTGTCCTGGGCCCGGTCCAGTTGCTGGTTGGCAAAGCCGCGGGTGCTTTCCAGTGCCTGTTCGGCGGACTGCAGCGCGTCGGCGGTCAGTTCGCGGGCGGCATCGGCGCCGTCGCGCAGTGAATGGGTGGTGGAGGGGGTATGGGGCATTGTGTTTACTCCTTGACAGTCAATGCGGGTGGGGTCAGCCCTTGCGGACCAGGCTCACCACAAAGCTGACGATGGCCATGATGGCGAAGATGAAGAAAAGGATCTTGGCGATTTCGACAGCACCGGCGGCAATGCCGCCAAAGCCGAAGACGGCTGCTATCAAGGCAATCACCAGGAACACGACAGCGTAGTGCAACATGTGCTTCTCCTTGGCGGGGCAGGGCCCCCGGGTGGACAGCGCCGGGGTCTCCCATGCGCCTGTTGCTCAGGTTACGCAAGGCAACACGGCCTGCTCATCAGCAGCTGGCCTGTGAGGTTGTGGGTGAAGAACAGGCAGCGCTGTAGGAGCGCGCCGACCCGGGCCGCATGATCGCCCGGGCAGCCGGTTACTTCGCCGGCACGGAAGGCAGCACGGCAAAGATGCGGGCGCCCTGGCCGGGTGCGGATTGCACCGTCAAGCGTCCGCCGGCGGCTTCCACACGGTGGCGCATGCCGGCCAGGCCGTGGGTGGACGGGCGCACGGCTGCAGTGTCAAATCCCTGGCCGTCGTCCTTGATCTCAAGCTCCACATGGTTCTCGTAGCGGCGCAGGCTGATGTCCACCATCCGGGCCTGCGCGTACTTGCCAATGTTGGTCAGGGATTCCTGCACGATCCGGTACACGGTCAGCTGGGTGGCATCGTCCAGCTGCACATCGTCCAGCGCGGTTTCCACCTCGAGGGTGGAGCGCTCGGAAAACTCGCGCGCCAGGATCTCCAGCGATGCGACCAGCCCCAGGTTGGACAGCGACGAAGGCCGCAGGTCTTCAATGATGCGGCGCTTGAGCGCAATGCCGCTGTTCAATGTTTCGGTCAGGTGCTGCAGACGCTGCGAGACGTCTTCCGAGCCTGAGCCCAGCTTGGACTTCAATCGCGCCACGTCCAGTTTTGCTGCCGTCAGCAATGCACCCAGTTCGTCGTGCAGTTCGCGCGCCAGGTGGCCGCGCTCCTGCTCGCGCACCTGCTGCAGGTGGGTGGCCAGCTCGGCCAGCGTGGCTGTACGTTCGCGCACCTGGCGTTCCAGCAGGTCACGCTCCTGTTGCAGCAGGACCTGCTGGCGGTCAGCGGCCTCTTTCAGCGCGTTGGTCTGGCGCAGGTACAGGTAAAAGGCCAGCAGGCCCGCCATGGCCACAGCTGCAATGCCGATGCGCGACAGCTGCAGCGACCGCTTGACCTGCAGCTGTGCCAGTTCCATCCTGGCCGTGGTGGATGTGATCAATCGGGTCGCCTGCTCGCGGATGGCGTCCATGTGTTCCTTGCCGACGTCGGTCATCAGCACGAACTTCCAGGCATCCTCGTTACCCTGTTTGCGCATGCGCACGCTCAGGTCCATTTCGGCGAGTTTGCGTTGTGTATGACGGCCCAGCTGCGAGAAGGTCTGCATTTCCTGGGTGTCGTTGATGTACAGGCTGCGCAGCATGTCCATCGTTTGTCCGATGTCGGAAACAGCCAGGTCGTAGGGTTCCAGATAGCGCGGGTCGCCAGTGAGCAGGTAGCCGCGCTGGCCGGTTTCAGCGTCCAGCACATGCTGCAGCAGCTTGTTGAGATGGCTGCGTGTTTGTGATGCCACCGCGATATCGTCCAGCGCTTCACTGGACCGGTCGTAGCCGGTCTCGTTGATCAGGATCAGGATGCACGCTGCCAGCACGGCCAGCGGCAGGCTGATCGCCATCTTGGGGATCGAAAAAACCTTCAGCCATGAAATCAGGCGCATGGAACCTCCCCGCTGAGACAGCGCTGTGAATAGAATCTGCGGAAGCTGCCGCGTCGGCGCATCAGAAAGAAGCAGACATGATCAAAGTCGGAATTGTGGATGACCATGCCATCGTGCGCACCGGCCTCAAGCAGTTTTTCTCCGAGCAGGTGGACCTGCGTGTCGTGGGTGAGGCCGCCAGCGGTCGTGAGGCGATCGACCTGGTGCGTACCACCGAGCTGGACGTGCTGTGCATGGACCTGTCCATGCCCGGCCAAAGCGGCATTGATGCGCTCGCCATGATCCGCGCCAAGGCACCCGACGTGGGCATCCTGATCCTCAGCGGCTACCCCGAGGAACACTATGCAATGAACCTGATCCGCCAGGGCGCCAGCGGATACCTCAACAAGGAATGCGATCCGATGGAGATCGTCAACGCGATCCGCACCATCTCCATGGGGCGCCGCTACATCTCGCCGACGGTGGCCGAGCTGCTGGCGCAGCAGCTCAACCGCAAGGAAGGCGGGTCCCCGCACGAGCAGCTGTCCGAGCGGGAGTTCCAGGTGTTCCTCAAGCTGGCCAAGGGGGAAACTGCCGGTGATATCGCCAAGTCGCTGTCGCTGAGCGTCAAGACCGTGAGCACCTACCGCACGCGCCTGATGGAAAAAATGAGCCTGGCAACCAACAGTGACCTGACGTACTACGCGCTGAAGAACAAGCTGATCGACTGACCGGCCGCAGGGCCGGTGTGCGCGCCTAGCCGTGTGCACCGCTCAGCTCGATGCAGTAATCGACCAGTGCGTCGATCTCGTTGGATTTGTCAAAAACGGCATCCGCGCCGAGTTGCGTGCAGCGCTTGCGCATGTCGGCGGTGGCGTAGTTGCTGAGCACCAGCACCCGCTGGTGGGGTTTGCGGTTGCGGCAGGCTTCCAGCACACCCAGGCCGCTGCCCTGCTTCAGGAAAAGGTCCACGATGGCCAGGTCCCAGGCATCGTCGTTTTGTGTCAGCCAGGCCCGGCCTTCAGTCTCGGCCTCGGCAAAGCCCGCTGCCTTCACACGGGTCAGCTCTTCCAGCGTACCAATCAGATTTTCACGGATGGTCGCGTTGTCTTCGACGATATAGGTTCTCAGTTCCACCATGGTTGATGACGTTGTGCCGGATGCTGCTGCGGCACGTACTTCTCAGTGGCCCGATGTGCAGGAAAGCTGTATCGCAATGTATCGCGGCGCAAGGGCGGATTGTGCCAGCGGGTACAGCGCATTGGCGTAGGACATCTCCTACGAAGGACCGATGCCAGGTCGATGGGAGTTGCACTGCCGTTGTGTAGGCAGACGCCGACATGTGTACCCGTTGCCCGCTGATGGGCGGCCCGGGCAGGGCCCAGCACACTGACATGAAGCGTCTGTCCAGGGCGCATCTGGAGTGCCTCATGAAACTCTTTGTTGAATACACCGCTGTACTGGCCGGTACGCTGCTGGCAGCGGCTCTGGTGGCGTTTGGCGAACCGGCGCAGGCCGACCTGCGCATGGCGCAGGCTGCCTCGGCTGAAGAATGGCTGGACACTGCGTCCTGCCTGCGCTGAACCGGTCCTGATGACCTTCCACCGGCCCCGGCTTTCCCCTGGCCTGCTGCGAGGCCTCGCACTGACGGCAGGCGGCATGGCCTTGCTGGCGGCAGCCCTGCTGCTGTTTCCGTGGGACGTGCTTCGCGGGCCGGTCAACCAGTACCTTTCGCAAAAGACCGGCCGGCCGGTTGAAATTACCCGGCGGCTGGAAGTGTGGCCCGGCTGGACGACCCGCGTCCGGCTGGACGGGCTGACCATTGCCAACCCACCCTGGGCGAGCGAGCGGTTTCTGCTCCAGGCCGAATCTGCGGAATTCGAAGTCCGGTTGCCCGCGCTTCTGGCCGGCCGGCTGGAGCTGCCCTCGCTGGTGTTGCAGGCACCGCAACTGGGCCTGCAGCTGGAGGCAGACGGCCGGCGTACCTGGGCCCTGGGGCGTGACACATCCGACCCGGCGGGTGTCCCGCTGATCGGTACGCTGAAGGTCGACAGGGGGCAGCTTCACTACCTCGCCACCCTGCAGGGTGCCGACATCCGCACGGCGTTCGGGATCGAGTCGCAGCCGGGCCATTCGCTGCCGCTCAAGTTCGAGGCAAAAGGCCGGTGGCAAGGGCAGGCGTTCTCGGCCCAGGGCCGCACGGGCAGCGTGCTGGCGCTCAATGCGCCGTTGCAGCAGCCGTTTCCGATGGAGGTCAGCGCTGCCGTTGGCAGCACCCGCTTGCGCGCCACCGGCACAGTTGTCAGCCTGGCGGGGCTGGATGGTGCCAATGCCCGCTTCGAACTGAGGGGGGACAACCTGGCTGCCTTGTACCGGCTGGTGGGGGTCGTGCTGCCGCAGACGCCGCGCTATGCGGTCGCGGGTCATGTCGCGCGCCAGGGGCCGGTCTGGCACGTCACACATGTGCGCGGCCAGCTGGGGCGGTCCGACCTGGCAGCGGACTTGCGCTTTGACCGTTCCGGGGCGGTGCCTTTGCTTGCCGGCACATTCCAGTCGCGTGTACTGGACTTCGACGACCTGGCGCCGCTGGTGGGGGTGTCCGGGCCGCATCGCAGCGCGGATGCCGCCCCAGCCGGGCGTGTGTTGCCGACGGCTGCAATGGACCTTCAGCGCTTGCGCGCCATGGATGCCGATGTACGTTACAGCGCAGCGCGCATTGCCAATGTGCGCGCATTGCCGCTGGAGCGTGCGGATGTCCGTATACGGCTGCAGGGCGGTGTGCTCCAGCTGGATCCGCTGACCCTGGGTGTCGCCGGCGGACAGCTGGCCGGCCGGTTGCGCATCGACGCGGCCGGTGAGCTTGCGGATGTGGCGCTCAGGCTGGATGCCCAGGGGCTGCAGCTGAACCGCCTGTTCCCGGCGGTGGAATCTACGCGCAGCAGTCTGGGACGGCTGAGCGGCACCGTCGATCTGGCCGGGCGCGGCAACAGCGCGGCCCACATGCTCGGTACGGCGTCCGGCAATGTGGCGTTGCTCATGGGCGAAGGCCGGATCAGCAACCTGCTGCTGGAGTTTGCCGGCCTGGACGGGGGCGAGATCATCAAGTTCCTGCTGCGCGGTGACCGCAATGTGCAGCTGCGCTGCGCGGCTGCCGCGTTTGATGTGAGGCGGGGCGTCATGGCGAGCCGCACCATCGTGCTGGACACCGCAGACACGGTGATCCAGGGCTCGGGCACAGTCAGCCTGGCTGAGGAATCGATGGATCTGGTGTTGCGCCCCGCACCCAAGGACGCCAGCATCCTGAGTCTGCGCTCACCGTTGAAGATCGGCGGTACCTTTGCCGCGCCGCGTGCCGGGCCTGACAAGGCCGCCCTGGCCGGGCGCGCCGGTATCGCCCTGGCGCTGGGCGCCGTGAATCCCCTGCTTGCATTGGCCGCCACTGTCGAGACCGGACCGGGGGTGGACGCCGACTGCCCGCAGGTGCTGGCGCTGGCCAGGGCGGCGCCAGTGGCGGCTGGTGCACGGGTATCGGCGCCGCGTGCCAGGTAGTGTCAGCCCCGAGGCCCCGCCGCGCACACGGGGCAGGCCGGGTTGCGCGGCGTGCGCACCTCGCTCCATTCCATGGCCCGGCCTTCCAGCATCAGCAGCCGGCCGGCAGCGCTTGTGCCAACGCCGGCCAGCAGCTTGAGTGCTTCGGCGGCCTGCATGGCGCCGATGATGCCGACCATCGGGGCAAACACACCCAGGGTTGCACATTGTGTTTCCTGCACATCGGCGTCGGGCGGGAACACACAGGCATAGCAGGGTGACTGGGCCTGGCGCGGGTCGAACACCGCGAGCTGGCCGTCAAACCGGATGGCGGCGCCCGACACCAGCGGTCTGCCGTGACGCACGCAGGCCGCGTTCACAGCCTGGCGCGTGGCGTAGTTGTCGCAGCAATCCAGCACCACGTCGGCAGCGGCGACCAGCGTGTCAAGCTGTAGTGCGTCCGCCCGCTGCAGCAGCGGTGTCACCTGGACCTCGGGGTTGAGTTCGGCGACGGCCTGGCGGGCGGAAAGCGCTTTCGGCTGACCCACGCGGGCCGTGGTGTGGGCGATCTGACGCTGCAGGTTGGTCAGGTCTACCGAGTCGTCATCCACCAGCGTGATGCGACCGACGCCGGCACTGCCCAGGTACAGCGCCACCGGGGAGCCGAGCCCACCCGCACCGATCACCAGCGCATGGGCACCCAGCAAGCGTTCCTGGCCTTCGATGCCGATGTCGTCGAGCAGGATGTGCCGCGAATACCGCAGCAGCTGGTCGTCGGTCAATTCTCTTTTTTCTCTTCCTTGCGCTCGACCTGCGTCTTGCTGATGAGCACGGGTCGGCCCTTGAGCTGGTTCAGTGCCTGTACCAGCTGGAAGTCCTTGTCGCTGCCAAACTCCGGCATCTTGCGGTCCTGCGGCGGCTTGCGGGCTTCTTCTTCGGCACGCTTGCGGGCTTCCTCGCGTGCCTTTTCGCGGGCTTCATCCTTGACCTCGGGGCCCTGGCCACTGCCCAGGTGCTTTTGCAGGTCGGATTCGCGGGTGCGCAAGGCGGAAAAGAGGTTGCCTTCCTCGGTTTCGTCCACCAGCACGTCCGGAATGATGCCGCGCGCCTGGATGGAAGTGCCGTTGGGCGTGTAGTAGCGGGCGGTGGTCAGTTTCAGGCCGGTGTCGGGGCCCAGCGGACGCACTGTCTGAACGGAGCCCTTGCCAAACGTCTGGCTGCCCAGGATGGTGGCGCGCTTGTGGTCCTGCAGGGCACCGGCCACGATTTCGCTGGCCGAGGCCGAACCTTCATTGACCAGCACCACCAGCGGCACGGTCTTCAGGGCGGCGGGCAGGCGCCTGAGCGGGTCGGCGCCGCTGCGGCGCTGGTAGAACTCCGGTGACGCCTTGTAGACAAACTTGCTTTCAGCCAGCTGGCCGTTGGTGGACACCACCGTGACGTTTTCCGGCAGGAACGCCGCAGAGATCGCCACTGCGGCGTCCAGGAGGCCGCCCGGGTCATTGCGCAGGTCCAGCACCAGACCCTTGAGGTTGGGGTCAGCCCGGTAGATTTCCTCGACCTTGCGGGCAAAGTCGTCCACCGTGCGCTCCTGGAACTGGCTCAGGCGGATCCAGCCGTAGCCGGGCTCGACGACCTTGCCCTTGACCGAGACGGTCTTGATTTCTTCGCGCGTGATGGTCACAGGGAAGGTGCGGTTCTCGTCCTTGCGGTAGATGGTCAGCAGCACCTTGGTGTTGGGCTCGCCGCGCATGCGCTTGACGGCTTCGTTCAGCGTCAGGCCCTTGACCAGGGTGTCGTCGATCTTGGTGATCAGGTCGTTGGGCTTGAGACCGGCGCGAAAGGCCGGGGAGCCTTCGATGGGCGACACCACCTTGACCAGGCCGTCTTCCTGCGAGATTTCAATGCCTACGCCCACGAAACGGCCGGAGGTGCCTTCGCGGAATTCCTTGAAGGACTTCTTGTCGAAGTACTGCGAATGGGGGTCCAGGCTGGCCACCATGCCCGCGATGGCATCAGAGATCAGCTTTTTCTCGTCAATGGGTTCGACGTAGTCGGTCTTGACCATGCCGAACACTGCGGCGAGCTGCTGCAGCTCTTCCAGTGGCAGTGGTGCGAGCGAACCGCGTGCCACCGTTTGCAGCGACACCGTGGTCAGCGCGCCGGCCAGGGCACCAACCGAAATCCAGCCCGCGATCTTGAGTTTATGGCTCATGCTTAACAAGTCCTCTTGACTTCAATATACACCCGGCACCAGCGTCTGAGGACACCTGTGCGCCTGGGTTCCAGGGACTTTGGGGTTTTGCGGCAAAGTACCGGCGGCTTTACCCGAGCTTTACGCTCAGGCTCCTGCACCACGCCGGGGCATCAGGGTTCAGGCCTTGCCCTGGGACGCCACGGCAGCGGCGGCCCTGGCCGCCGCTTCGGCGTCACCCAGGTAGTAGTGGCGGATGGGCTTGAGGTTGGCGTCCAGTTCGTAAACCAGCGGGATGCCGTTGGGAATGTTCAGGCCCACGATGTCGCCATCGGCGATGTTGTCCAGGTATTTCACCAGCGCCCGGATCGAGTTGCCGTGGGCGGCCACCACCACACGCTGGCCCGATCGGATCGCCGGGGCAATGGTGTCGTTCCAGAACGGCAGCACACGCGCCACGGTGTCCTTCAGGCACTCGGTCAGGGGGATCTGCTCGGGTGACAGGCCCGCATAGCGGCGGTCGCCGCGCTCGCTGCGCGGATCCGAGGCTTCCAGTGCCGGCGGCGGGGTGTCGTAGCTGCGGCGCCACACCAGCACCTGCGCTTCGCCGTACTGCTTGGCCATGTCGGCCTTGTTCAGGCCCTGCAGGCCGCCATAGTGGCGTTCGTTCAGGCGCCAGCTGTGCACCACCGGCAGCCAGGTGCGGTCCATTTCGTCCAGCACATGCCACAGCGTGCGCGTGGCCCGCTTGAGCACGCTGGTAAAGGCCAGGTCGAAGTCCCAGCCCTCGGCCTTGAGCAGCCTGCCCGCGTCGCGTGCCTGGGTGATGCCGGTATCGGTCAGGTCCACGTCGGTCCAGCCGGTAAAGCGGTTTTCAAGGTTCCAGGTGGATTCGCCGTGGCGGATGAGGACGAGTTTGTACATGGCAAAAAGCGGGTGGACGGGTTGGGAAAACAGGGGAAAAGCC
>CAZUJD010000075.1:0-225 GCA_964620025.1 uncultured Ramlibacter sp.
TGCCTGTTTCAGGGGGCGGATCATCAACCAACACTCACGGGTCATCATGTTCAAGAACCTCAAAATATCGACGCGACTGGTCGGCGCATTCAGCCTGCTGGTTCTACTGGTGCTGGCATTGGGTGTGCTTAGCATAAGTCGCACCATGTCGGTGCGCGACCAACTGGTGGATATCAGTGTGCGGCGCATGGCGGCGATCGCCGAAATGGAGTTGCTTCGCGATGA
>CAZUJD010000075.1:235-9323 GCA_964620025.1 uncultured Ramlibacter sp.
CATCCTGAGAAAGACAACGGGCGAGCCGGCAACCCAGGTGCCGAACTCGCCCGTCGTCCGGTTCAGTTGCGAAGGCGCTTACATCGCGGCCGGCTGCATCACGCTGTCGATCACGTTTATGACGCCGTTGATCGCCTTGATGAAGGATGCCGCACAGCTGGACAAGGAAAAGGGCGCGATAGCGGAATCGCGTACCCGTGCGGGCAACAATCTGGCCAACATCGAAAAGCTCATCGTCTCCAATGAAGCCCGTGAGCTTCATGCCAACTTGCTGAAGATGCGCAAGCCGTTTTCTGATGGCGTGGAAAAGTATGTCAGCACGATCGATGCTGGCCAGCGAGATGCGGCAGTGGCCATGCTGTATGAAACGGTTCGGCCCGCGCAGTTCGCGTACTTCAAGTCCATTGATGACGCCGTCAACTACCAGTCGAAAATGGCCAAGGCAGCCAGCGATGATGCTCAGGCCGAAGTCAAGTCGATGATCGCAACCATCGCCGCTGCGGTGGTCCTGGGTGCCATCCTGGCAGCGTGCGTGGCGCTGTGGATCATTCGCTCCATCACAGGTCCGGTCAACAGCGCCGTGGCGCTGGCGCGTGCCATCGCTGCGGGTGACCTTACCACTTTCGTCCAGGTCAATTCACGCGATGAAACGGGTGTGCTGATGCAAGCCCTTTCCGACATGCAGGCCGGCTTGGTCAAGGTCGTGGGCGCTGTACGTTCAGGATCAGAGTCCGTCTCCAGCGCAAGTGAACAGATTGCACAGGGCAACCATGACCTGAGTTCCCGAACCGAAAACCAGGCCGGCGCCTTGCAGGAAACGGCGGCGTCGATGGAGCAGCTGTCGTCCACCGTCCGCCAGAATGCCGACAACGCCGTCGAGGCCGACCAGCTGGCCCAGAGCGCGTCGCGCGTGGCTGTGGAAGGGGGCGAGGTGGTCAGCCAGGTGGTGGACACCATGCGCGGCATCAACGAAAGCTCGCGCAAGATTGCCGACATCATCAACGTCATTGACGGCATCGCATTCCAGACGAACATTCTGGCGCTGAACGCGGCCGTGGAAGCAGCCCGTGCTGGGGAACAGGGCCGTGGATTTGCCGTGGTGGCCGGGGAGGTTCGCAACCTGGCCCAGCGCAGCGCCCAGGCGGCTCAGGAAATCAAGCAGCTGATCACGGACAGTGTGCAGCGGGTGGAAAGCGGCAGTGTCCTGGTTGACAAGGCTGGCAGCACCATCAATGAAGTGGTGGAGCGCGTGCGCCGCGTCACTGAAATCATGGCCCAGATCAGTTCGGCCAGCAAGGAGCAGAGCGATGGCGTGGGCCAGATTGGCGATGCGGTGACCTCCATGGACCAGGTGACACAGCAAAACGCAGCGCTGGTCGAGGAAATGGCGGCGGCTGCCGGAAGTCTGCGCAGCCAGGCTTCGGACCTGGTGTCCGCCGTGGCCGTGTTCCGCCTGACGCAGGCGCACAGCGCGGTGATGGCTGCGGTGCGCGAAACGCCCCAGGCCAAACCCGTCAAGGTGGCAGCGGTGCAGCCAAAGGTGGTCGCCAAGAAGCCGGTCGCGGCCCCGGCGGCCGTCAAGGCGGCAAAGCCTGCACCGGCAGCTCCCAAGGCGGCTGACAGGCGTGAACCGGCCCTGGCCGAAGCGGGCAGCGAATGGGAAGCCTTCTGAGGCTGATGCTCAGCTCAGCGTAGGTCGATCCGGTAGCTCGTTGGGGTTGGCGGCACCGGGTTCCAGCGGAAAATGTTCCACCAGGACCGCAGACACTTCAGCGAGTGCCTGCGTCAGCCCGTCTTCAAAGCGCCCTTCACGAAAAGCGGCGCCCATCAAACGGACCAGGGATTGCCAGTGGTGTGCATCCACGTGGCGGCTCAGGCCCCGGTCAGCAACGATCTCGATGGCGTGCTCTGCCAGCAACAGGTAGATGAGCACGCCGTTGTTGTGTTCGGTGTCCCACACACGCAGCTTGCCGAACATCATCACCGCGCGCTCGCGCGCTGTGGCGTCACGCCGCAGATAGCTCCAGGGCAGGCTGGCTTCAATGTGGATTCGGATCTCGCCGCTGTGCCTTCGTTCGCTTGCACCCACTCGCTGCATGAGCCGCTGCAGCACGCTGTCCGGTAGCGCGCGACGGACATTGGACTCGTCAGTCCAGGCATGACGCCACATGCGCCTGAGTCGTTGCAGCATCACCAGTCTCCCGAGGCGCCGCCGCCCCCGAAATCACCACCACCGCCCGAGCTGAACCCGCCGCCGTCGCTGCCGCTACCGCTGCTCCAGCCACCCGAACCGCCACTGCTCCAGCCACCCGGTCCGCTGTGCCAGGAGGACGCCGGCCTGGTATTGGAGAACAGTCCTACCAGCATGGCGATCAGCCCCGCCGCCACAGCGACCAACAGGCTGGACGTGATGAGCAGGGCGACAGTGCCAGCGCCAGCGCCCACCAGCAAGGCGCCGAGTTTGCGGCCAAAAAGGGTACGGGCCACCGGCGCCCCAATGGCCACGGCTATGAACATGAAGATCGCCAGATCCTCCCAGTCAAAACCAGAGGTGTCTGCGGCGGTTTGCGGCGCGGGCAGGGCTTCGCCCCGGATCTGCGCCATGAGCCGGTCCGCTGCGGCGTCGAGTCCTCCGGCGAAGTCACCCCGGCGAAAGGCCGGGGTAAGGGCCTCGTCAATCACCTGTCTGGCGGCGAGGTCGGGGACCGCGCCCTCCAGCGCCTTGGCCACCTCGATGCGGACCTTGCGGTCGCTCTTGGCCACCACCAGCAGCAAGCCGTCGCCCACGTCCTTGCGGCCGATCTTCCAGGTGTTGCCCACGCGATTGGCGTAGCTGGCGATGTCCTCAGGCTGGGTGCTGGGTACCAGCAGAAACACCAGTTGCGATCCGCTGGATTTTTCGAAGGCATCGAGCTTGGCATCCAGCGCCTGCAGCTGGGCGGTGTCCAGCGTGCCTGTCAGGTCCTGCACATGCGCCGTCAGTGCGGGCACGGGCAGCAGGCCCTGGCCCCAGGCAGGTGCCAGCAGGACGGCCAGTGCCAGCAGGGCGCCCGAAAGGGCCGCCCGCAAGGCACGCATCAGGGGCATCTGCGTGCCTTACTTCTTGTTGAAGTCCACCTGCGGCGGCGAGGATATCTGCGCCTCGTTCTGCACCGTGAAGCTGGGCTTGGGCTGATAGCTGAACACCATGGCGGTCAGGTTGCTGGGAAAGCTGCGGGCCAGCACGTTGTACTCCTGCACGGCCTGGATGTAGCGGTTGCGCGCCACCGTGATGCGGTTCTCGGTACCTTCCAGCTGCACGCGAAGGTCGCTGAAGCCCTTGTTGGCCTTCAGGTCAGGGTAGCGCTCCACGGTCACCATCAGGCGGCTCAGCGCACTGCCAAGCTCGCCCTGGGCCTGCTGGAACTTGTTGAAGGCTTCGGGGTTGTTCAGGGTTTCCGGCGTGACCTGGATGGAAGTGGCCTTGGCGCGTGCCTCGATCACCTTGGTCAGGGTGTCCTGTTCGAAACTGGCTTCGCCCTTGACCGTGTTGACCAGGTTGGGGATCAGGTCGGCGCGGCGCTGGTACTGGTTGAGCACCTCGCTCCAGGCCGCCTTGGTCTGCTCGTCCAGACGCTGGAAGTCGTTGTAGCCACAGCCCGTGAGGCCCAGCAGGGCCAGGGTGGAGGTCAGGATCAGAAGCCATCGTTTCATGTGACATTCCTCGAAGGACAGGGGCTGTAAAGGTAGCATAGATGGGATGGCAGTCACTCCGATTCAAGCCCTGCAGGCCGCGAGCCGGCCACTACCCACAGCATCCGGCGGCCCGGTGCTCCTGATGGCCGGCGCGACCGGCACCCTCGGCAACGAGGTGTTGCGACGCCTGGCCGGAGCGCAGCGGTTCCAGCGTACGCTGGTGCTGGCACGCGAGCCGTTCACCGACGGCTTGCGCGGCGTGACGATGATCCAGGCGGGCGATGTTCCGCCACAGCAATGGCCGCTGCAGGCGGCGCAGGCGGGCGTCATCATGTTCGACCCGCCGCGCCTGTTTCATGACCGTGAGCGGGCACTCTGGACGCCGCAGCCGGCCGACCTGGCGGCCGTCGCTGCCTGGATGCGCCGTTGCGGCGCGTCGACGCTGGCGGTGGTGCTGCCCCATGACCAGGGGCGGCTGCCCGAGGCGCTCAAGTACGGCCTGGCCGGTCTGGACGAGCAGGCTGTCGCCGCGCTGGGCTTCGAGCGGGTCCTCTTCGTGCGTTCGGCGCGCAAGCCTGTCGCACCAGGCGGGTTGAACCTGCTGCAGCGCACTGCGCGCTGGATGCTGTCCGTGTTCCAGTACATGGTGCCCAGCAGCGAGCAGCCGGTGCGCGCCGTCAAGGTGGCCGAGTTCGTGGACGTGGCGCTGCAACTGGCCCCGCCGGGCATCCACGTGGCGGCGCCCGAGCTGGTGTGGCGGGCAGCGCAGAAAGACCTGCGTGCCACGGTGCGGCAATGGCTGGGCGCGCCGCCGATGCAAAATCACGCTGCCAGCCCCAACTAGCCCGCAACATGCCCAGAACCAGACTTCAGGCCGCCACCATCGGCGGATCCGCCGACGACATCGAGGCCGCGCTCTATGACGCATTGCAGACGGGCGACATTGAAAAGCTCATGGCCTGCTGGGCAGACGAAGACGAGATCGTCTGCGTTCATCCAGGTGGGCCGCGTGTGGTCGGTGCGGTGGCGATCCGCGCGACTTTCGAAGCGATGTTCGCCAACGGGCCCATCAGTGCCGTGCCTGAGCGGGTGCGCAAAGTGGAATCGCTGGCCAGCGCCGTGCACAACGTGCTCGAACGCATTGACGTCATGACGCCTGATGGCCCGCGCCAGGCGTGGGTGATCGCCACCAACGTCTATCACAAGACCGCGCAGGGCTGGCGTCTGGTGGTCCACCACGCGAGCCCCGGCACGCCCAGCGAAATGCAGGAAGTCAGCGACGCACCGCAGGTGCTTCATTGAACTACACCGCGCCCTGGTGGTTGCCCGGCGGCAACCTTCAAACTATCTGGCCCGCACTGTTTGCGCGGCGCGTGCACGGGCCGCAGCCGCAGTACCGGCGTGAGCGCTGGAACACCCCCGACGGCGATTTCATCGACGTTGATTTCCTGGTGCCCGCTGCCGGACCCGGCCGCGCTCTGCTGGTGCTGTTCCACGGGCTCGAGGGCTCTTCGCGCAGTCACTACGCGGAAGCCTTTGCCGACTTTGCGCGGGAGCAGAACTGGGCATTTGCCGTGCCGCATTTCCGTGGCTGCAGCGGGGAACTCAACCTGGGCCCGCGCGCCTACCATTCGGGCGACTTCGAGGAGATCGGCTGGATCCTGCAGCGCCTGGCTGCAGCGCACAACGGGCCGGTACTGGCCGCCGGCGTTTCCCTGGGCGGCAACGCCCTCATGCGCTGGGCCGGTGAGCAGGGTGACGCGGCCGCACGGGTCGTGTCTGCCGTTGCCTCGGTCTGCTCACCGATCGACCTGGCGGCCGGCGGGCGCGCGATTGGCCAGGGATTCAACCGGCTGGTGTACACGCGCATATTCCTGCGCACCATGGTGCCCAAGGCCCTGCAGAAGCTGCAGCAGCACCCCGGGCTGTTCGACCGCGACCGCCTGTTGCAAGCCCGCGACCTCTACGAGTTCGACGACGTCTTCACCGCGCCGCTGCACGGCTTTCGTGACACTGACGATTACTGGTCGCGGGCGTCGGCCAAGCCCCACCTGCACCGCATCCGCGTGCCGGCGCTGGTGGTCAATGCGCTGAACGACCCGTTTGTTCCGGCTGCCAGCCTGCCATCGGCCCACGAGGTGGGTGCGCACGTGGCGTTATGGCAGCCCGCGCACGGCGGGCATGTGGGCTTCCCGCAAGGCCGCCTGCCGGGGCATGTGCGGGCCATGCCGGACGTAGTGGGCGCGTGGCTGGCGAAAGCCGCCGGCTGAGTCAGGGCGAAGCCGGCGCCGACGCGGCGGCGGCCGGCACGGGCGGCCAGCCCACTTCGGCCGCATTGCGCGGCTTGCCGATCGGGGCTGCGGCCAGGCCCTTGCGCACGGCAGCCATGTCTTCGTCGCTGGGGTACTGGCCCAGCAGCCAGTAATCGAACACGCGCCGCGCGATCGGCGCGGCGTGCGCGGCGCCAAAGCCGGCGTTTTCCACAATCACGGCCAGTGCGATCTTCGGGTCTTCCGCTGGCGCAAATGCCATGTACAGCGCATGGTCGCGCTGGTGCTCCTCAAGCTTGCTGGCGTTGTATTTGTCTTTCTGGCCGATGGTCACGGCCTGGGCCGTGCCCGTCTTGCCGCCGGACAGATAGGCGGCGCCGGCAAACACGCGCGCCGACGTACCTTCTTGTGTCACGCCCACCAGCGCCTTGCGGATCACGGCCACGTTCTCGGGCTTGTAGCCCAGGTCCACCGGAGGCTGGGCAGGCACGGGAATGCGCGCGCGCGAGACCGAGTCCTGCGTGGCGATCACCAGTTGCGGCTTGTGCTTGATGCCATTGTTGGCCAGAACGGCCGTGGCCTGCGCAAGCTGCAGCATCGTGAAGGCGTTGTAGCCCTGTCCGATGCCCAGCGAGATGGTCTCGCCGGCGTACCATTTTTTCTGCTCGGGACGCTTGTAGTAGTTGCGCTTCCACTCCTGGCTGGGCAGCACGCCGCGCACTTCGCCCTGCACGTCAATGCCTGTCAGCTGGCCAAAACCCAGGGGCTTCATGAAATCGTGCATGGCGTCCACCCCCAGTTCATTGGCCAGGGAGTAGTAGTACACGTTGCTGGACTTGACGATGCTGGTGTGCATGTCCACCGGTCCCAGGCCGTGATCCCCGTGGCTGCGGAAGACATGGCCGCCAAAATTCCAGGAACCCGCGTCATTGATGATGGTGGACGCTGAACGCTTGCCCGTTTGCAAGGCGGCCATGGCCATGAACGGCTTGTAGGTGGAGCCAGGCGGGTAGGTGCCGCGCAGCGCCCGGTTGAGCAGCGGCTTGTCGATGGACTCGTTGAGCATCTGCCAGCTTTCCGAGTCGATGCCGTCCACGAACAGGTTGGGATCGAAGGTGGGCTTGCTCACGAAAGACAGCACTTCACCGGTCTTGGGGTCGATGGCCACCAGCGCACCACGGCGTTCGCCGAACATGTCCTCCACCAGCTTTTGCAGCTTGATGTCGATGGACAGCATGACGGTGTTGCCCGGCGTGGCCGGAATGCTGGCCAGCTTGCGCACGGCCCGCCCGCCGGCGGACGTTTCGACCTGCTCCACGCCGGTGATGCCATGCAGCTGCTTCTCAAAACTCTGTTCGACGCCCAGCTTGCCGATGTACTCTGTGCCGCGGTAATTGCCCTGGTCCTCGTCAGACCATTCCTCCATGCCCTTTTTTTCACTCTGGTTGATGCGGCCGATGTATCCCACCACATGGCTGGCCAGCTCGCCCCAGGGGTAGTTGCGGAAAAGCCGTGCCTTGATTTCTACCCCGGGGAAGCGAAAGCGCTGGGCTGCAAACCGGGCGACTTCCTCGTCCGTCAGACGGGTGCGGATAGGCAGCGATTCAAAGCTGCGGGATTCGTCCAGCAGCTTGCGAAAGCGCCGCCGGTCGCGCAGCTGGATGTCGATCACCTGGGCCAGGTCGTCGACGGTTTTTTCCAGCGGCGCCGTCAGCCGGGACGGCGTGATTTCCAGTGTGTAGGCCGAATAATTTGTGGCCAGCACGATGCCGTTGCGGTCCAGGATCAGACCGCGGTTGGGCACGATGGGCACGATGGCCGTTCGGTTGGCTTCAGCCTGCTCGTCCAGGTCGTCATGCCGCACCACCTGCAGATACACCAGGCGAGATGCGAGCAGCAGGAATGCCAGCACCACCACAATGCTGGCCACCAGCACCCTGGCGCGAAAGCGCGAGAGGTCGGCTTCGACGTTCCTGAGCTCGGTCATGGTTTGAGCGACGCCGGACCGCCCGGGGGCGCAAAGGCCCCTGCAGGGGATGGTGCCCGATACGAAGTGAATAACCTGGAGGCCATGATTACAGCGGCCTGTTCTCGTCCGGATCCGGAGCGCGGCGCTGCGGTGCCAGCAACATGATGCTCACCACCGGCCACAGGACCGATTCCAGCAGCGGCGCCAGTATCACCTGCCAACCCGGCAGTGCGCCACCGCTGATCAACCGGATGGCCAGTTCGATCGCGTGCGCCGCGACAAACAGCGGCAGTACCTGCACGGCCTGTGACGGCACGCTGAACCACAGCAGGCGGCGGTGGATGGTGATCGCAAAGAAGCTCAGCGCCGTATAGGCCAGCGCATGCTGGCCCAGCAGCGCAGTCTGGTGCACGTCCATGCACAGGCCAAAGAAGAACGCGGCGCCAATGCCCACGCGCAGCGGCTGGTGAACACTCCAGAACACCAGCACCAGGATGAGGAAGTCGGGCAGCCAGGGCGTACGCCCCAGTGGCAGCATGTTCAGCACCAGGGCCGCAACCAGGCTGCCCCAGATGAACAGCGGATTGGCCGGCAGCAGCAACTGCTGCCCGGGACGCATGATCATGATGCATCCCCCCACGCGTGCCCACGGTGTGTGACTCGCTGCCCTTCAGGGCGCGGCGCGGTCTTCATTTGCGCGCTCCTTTTCTGGCGGCAGCAGGGTGTGGCGTGTCTTCAGGTGCAGGCCGGGGCGGGATCTGCGCGGATACGGGCTTGAGCACCATCACATGCCGGGCCCCAGTGACCAGGGCCTGCGGCACGCAGTAGATGCGCGCGAAGGCGGAGTCCGCCCGCCGCTCGACGCGGTCCACGCGGGCCACTGGCAGACCGGCAGGGTAGATGCCGTCCACGCCGCTGGTGGTGAGCAGGTCGCCGGCCTGCACATCCGCATTGCCGGCCATGAAGCGCAGTTCCAGGGCCCCGCCGTGGGCGGGGTCGCCAAAGGCCACGCTGCGCGCACCGGTGCGCGAATTCAGTACGGGGATGGCCTGGTCGCCGTCAATCACCAGCGTCACTTCGCTGATCAGCGGGTGCACGCGCGTGACCTGCCCCAGCACGCCCGACTCATCAATCACGGGGGAACCCGGCTCCACGCCCTGGGCCAGTCCCTTGT
>CAZUJD010000075.1:9333-11858 GCA_964620025.1 uncultured Ramlibacter sp.
CGGGTGTAGGGGTCGGCCGCGTCATACAGCACCTCTGCGGCCTGACCGGGCGTGCTGATCCGCTCGCGCAGGGTAAGCAGTTTGCGCAAGCGGTTGTTTTCCAGTTCCAGCTGTTCAACCTGGCCGGTGCGCTGGGCCTGCACGGCCAGACGCTGGCGCGCTGCCGCCTCGCTGGTCTGCGCGGCCTTGAGGTCGCGGAAGTAGTCGCCACCGTTGCGAACCAGCAGCACCGGCCGCATGGCCAGCCACTGCACCGGGTACAGCACCGTGGCCACGGCTGCGCGCAGTGGCTGGGTGATGCGAAAGCGCACGTCGGCCACCATCAGGAACAGCGCCAGGGCGCTGAACACCATGAGCTTGGACAGGGCCGACGGCCCCTGCTTGAAGAAGGGGGGCGGGGACCTGTCCAGCGTACCCAGTGGCATCGCTGAGCCCCGCGGTTATTCGCTGGTGAAGATCGAACCCAGGCGCTCCATGCGCTCCAGGGCGATGCCACAACCGCGCACCACGCAGGTCAGCGGGTCTTCCGCCACCAGCACTGGCAGGCCGGTCTCCTCGGCCAGCAGGCGGTCCAGGTCGCGCAGCAGCGCGCCGCCACCGGTCAGCATCATGCCGCGCTCGGCAATGTCGGCGCCCAGTTCCGGCGGGGTGTGCTCCAGCGCGTTCTTGACCGCGCTGACGATGTTGTTCAGCGGATCGGTCAGGGCTTCGAGGATTTCGTTGCTGGAAATCGTGAACGAGCGTGGCACGCCTTCGGACAGGTTGCGCCCGCGCACTTCCATTTCCTTGACTTCGCTGCCGGGGAAGGCGCTGCCGATGTTCTTCTTGATGGCTTCTGCCGTGGGCTCGCCGATCAGCATGCCGTAGTTGCGGCGGATATAGCTGATGATGGCTTCGTCGAACTTGTCGCCGCCCACGCGCACGCTGCCCTTGTAGACCATTCCGCCCAGGCTGATGACGCCCACCTCGGTGGTGCCGCCGCCGATGTCCACCACCATGGAGCCGGAGGCCTCGGACACCGGCAGGCCGGCGCCAATGGCTGCAGCCATGGGTTCCTCGATCAGGTACACCTCGGAGGCGCCTGCGCCCAGTGCGGATTCGCGGATGGCACGGCGCTCCACCTGGGTGGATCCGCAAGGCACGCAGATGATGATGCGCGGGCTGGGCTTCAAAACGGACCGGGGATGGACCATCTTGATGAACTGCTTGAGCATCTGCTCGGTGACGGTGAAATCGGCAATCACGCCGTCTTTCATCGGACGGATCGCCTCGATGTTGCCGGGCACCTTGCCCAGCATGGCTTTGGCCTCATGGCCCACGGCCTGGATGGTCTTTTTGCCTTGGGGGCCGCCTTCGTGGCGGATTGCGACGACCGAGGGTTCGTCGAGGACGATGCCCTTGTCGCGTACAAAAATCAGGGTGTTGGCGGTGCCTAGGTCGATGGCCAGGTCGGTGGAGAAGTACCGACGAAATGCTCCGAACATTAGAAATCCTCTCGCGGGCAGGGCCGGCACCGCAGCCGGCCAACGCCTTGTTTGTCGTATTGAAAGCCGCTTTTTCCTGCAAATACCAGCGGTTTCGCGGGTGTTGCACCAAAGGCGGGATAATACCCCATCCCCTGTGAATAACTGCCCGCCACCGGGCCAAAATTTTCCCTTTACAACTGGTTTCGCGACCGTTTTTCCCCATGGCTTTGACCCCCCAAGACATCGGCCGAATTGCCAATCTGGCAAGGCTGGAACTGCGCCCGGAAGAAAGCGAGCGCATGCTGACTCAACTCAATGGTTTCTTTGACGTGGTCGAGCAGATGCGTGCTGTGGATACCGCGGGCATCGAGCCCCTGTCACACCCCGTGGCGGCCATCCAGGACATCGCCCTGCGCCTGCGCGACGACGTGGTGAGCGAACCCAACCAGCGCGAGGCCAACCAGCAAAGCGCGCCGGCTGTCGAGCGTGGTTTGTTTCTGGTGCCGAAGGTGATCGAATGAGCGCCGCCGGACCGCTCCAAGGTGCGAAGGCCCCCTCGGGGGGCAGCGCAGTACACGAAGTGACAAGCGTGGGGGTGCCCGCATGAGCGCCCTGCATGAACTGACCGTGGCGCAACTGGCCGCCAGGCTGCGCGCGAAAGAAGTGTCGGCCGTGGAGGCTGCGCAGCATTTTCTGGCGCGCGGCGCCCGGCACGCCGGCCTGGGTGCCTACCTTGACGTGCGCGAAGACGTCACCCTCGCGCAGGCGCAGGCGGCCGATGCACGCAGGGCATCCGGCGACACAGCGCCGCTGCTCGGCGTGCCAATCGCGCACAAGGACATCTTCGTCACAAAGGATTTCGCGAGCACTGCGGGTTCCAGAATGCTCGCGGGTTACCGCTCACCGTTCAACGCGACCGTGGTGGACAAGCTGGCGCAAGCCGGCGCCGTGACACTGGGCAAGCTCAACTGCGACGAATTCGCCATGGGCTCGTCCAACGAAAACTCGGCCTTCAAGCCGGCGCAAAACCCCTGGGACACCACGCGCATTCCGGGTGGC
>CAZUJD010000076.1:0-7923 GCA_964620025.1 uncultured Ramlibacter sp.
TCGGCTGGAGGTGTCTGCGGGCTGTTCGGAATTCCTGTCGGGCTTTCTGCTCAAGCAGTTCAATCTGCCCGAGGCGGCGCTGTACCGCGTACACGGCCCCGTGAACCTGGTGCGGCTGACACAGCTGGTGGACCTGGTGGACGAACAGCCGCTGCGCTTTGCGCCTTACAAGGCGACCTATCCCGTGGCATTGCTCCCCGGGCAGAGCTTCTTTGACCGCCTGAAGCAGGGCGACGTGCTGATTCATCAGCCCTACGAAAGTTTTGACGGTGTGCTGGCCTTCTTGCGCGAGGCGGTGAATGACCCGCAGGTGCTGGCGATCAAGCAGACCATCTACCGCACCGGCTCCGACAGCGCGCTGATCGACCTGCTGCGCGAGGCCGTGCGCCGCGGCAAGGAAGTGACGGCCGTGGTGGAGCTGAAAGCACGGTTTGACGAAGAAGCCAACATCAACTGGGCCGAATCGCTGGAATCGGTGGGGGCGCAGGTGGTTTACGGTGTGGTGGGCCTGAAGACGCATGCCAAGATGCTTCTGGTGACCCGGCGCGAGGGCAAGGCCATGCGCCGCTACGGACACCTGTCCACCGGCAACTACAACCCTCGCACCGCGCGCCTGTACACCGACCTGAGCTACCTGACGGCCGATGTCCAGCTGACCGCCGACATGGACGCACTGTTTGTGCACCTGGCCAGCCAGAGCAAGCTGCCCAGGCTGCACAAGCTGTGGCTCGCGCCGTTCTACCTGCACCGCCGCCTGATCGAAAAGATCGACGCAATAGCTGATGCAGCGGCCCGGGGCCAGCCGGGCCGCATCGTCGCCAAGATGAATGCACTGACTGACGAGGCGCTGATGCTGGCCCTGGTGCGCGCCGGCCGTCAGGGGGTCAAGGTGGACCTTGTCGTGCGTGGCGCCTGCATGCTGCCCGCCCAGGTACCCGGCATCACAGACAACATCCGGGTACGGTCGATCATCGGCCGCTTTCTGGAACACTCACGGGTGTTCTACTTTCGCAGCGGGCAGGAAGAAGACCTGTACCTTGCCAGCGCCGACTGGATGAACCGCAACATGCTTCGCCGCATCGAGCTGGCCTGGCCTGTGACCGATCCGGCCTTGCGCCGGCGCATCGTTGACGAATGCCTGGTGGCCGGCCTGCATGATGGCCGCGACGCCTGGGACCTGGAACCAGGCGGCAGCTACCGGCGGGTGGACACCTCCCAGCCGGGCCACGGTTCGCAAGCTGCCCTGATGGCACGGTACGCCGCGCGCGAACGCGGTCAGGACGCATGATCATGGACCTGATCCTGTGGCGCCACGCTGAAGCCGAAGACTGGGTGGAGGGTTGCGACGATCTGGAGCGCTCCCTGACCCCGCGCGGTGAGAAGCAGGCAGCCCGCATGGCCGGTTGGCTGGACCGCCAGCTGCCTGAAGCCACGCGCATCCTGTGCAGCCCGGCACGCCGATGCGAACAGACCGCGCTGGCGCTGGGGCGCAAGTACAAGATCAAGCCCGAACTGGCGCCCGATGGCACGCCCGAACAGCTGCTGGAAGCGGCACTGTGGCCGGCGTCACGGGTGCCGGTTGTGATCGTGGGCCACCAGCCGACGCTCGGCGCGGCCGTGGCGCAGCTGCTGGCCATGAAGCACGGCAGCTGTCCGGTGCGCAAGGGTGCGGTCTGGTGGATTCGCAACCGCGAACGCGACGGTCACGCGCAGACCATGGTGGTCGCGGTGCAGTCGCCGGACGCGCTCTAGGTCAGTCCGCCTTGCCTGGCCGACCGGTCTTGATGGCTGGCACAGCCGCCATGGCTGACTGGAACGCTGCGTCAGACATTTGTGCCAGCGCCTTGATCCCGGCGCGCAGCACCTCGCTCTTCTTGGCGGGCGCGCCCAGCCGTGCGGCGCGCAATTTCAGATCGCCCAGCACGATGTACTCGGTCTTGGGGATGGTGAAGCTGTCGCGCACCAGTTTGGGCTTCCTGGGTTTGTCGGCCTTGGCTGTTTTGGCTGGTTTGGCCGCAACGGCAGGCTGGGGCGGGGCAGGCGGTCTGGCTGCAGCCGCCTTTGCGGAGGGCCTGGGGGCTGATGCCCTGACGGTGGCTCCGGCGGTGGCCTTGCGGACGGGGGATGCAGACTTCCTGGCAGCTGGCATGAATGTTTCCTGGTGAATGGTTAAACTATATATACAGTTTATATTGTTTTAAAAGAAACGGAAACACCCGGCATTTGCACGCAGTGGCCTGTCGCCTTTTGCGCGACGATCGGTCAATAGCCAACAGGCCCAAAGGACCCGTGCATGAAGATCAGTCTCAAACTCCCCCTTGCGTTTGCCATCGCACTGCTGCTTGTCGTGGCCACGGCCTGCTATGGCATCTACAGCCTGAACCAGTCGCTGGACACCTATGCCGTACAGGTACAGGGCAAGCACGAGCAGGAGGTGCGGGCCACCGAAATTTCGCTGGATTTCAAGGTGCAGGTGCAGGAATGGAAAAACACGCTGTTGCGCGGCAAGGATCCGGAACAGCTGGACAAGTACTGGAAGTCGTTCCGGAAGTCCGAGCAGGCGGTTGCGGCCTCCGCAGCCAAGCTTGCTGCCAGCCTGCCGCCCGGGGATGCACGCACACTGACACAGCAATTCATCACGGCGCACGCCGACATGGGCAAACGCTATGCCCAGGCATTTGAAGCCTTCAAGGCCGCCAAGTTTGACTCTCAGGTCGGTGACACCGCCGTGGCCGGCATCGATCGCGAGTCGGTGCGACTGCTGGACGAAGTGGGTCGCAAGATTTCCCTTGAAAGCAGCGCTGCCGCGACCCAAGCGGCCGCCAGCGGCCGACAGGCCACTATCGTCAGCCTGGTCCTGATGGGCCTGGTGTTCGTGGCCTGTGCCATCGGCGGCTTCCTGTTCAGCCGCACGATCACCGCTCCGCTGGGCCGTGCTGTTGCGGTGGCACGGGCCGTTGCCGACGGCGACCTGTCGGTGCGCCTGGATGTGCAGGGCAAGGATGAAATGGCCCAGCTGCTGCATGCGCTGCAGGCCATGCGCGACAGCCTGGTGCGGGTGGTGTCCAACGTGCGGGAAAACGCTGACAGCGTGGCAACCGCCAGTGCGCAGATTGCTCAGGGCAACCTGGACCTGTCCGGCCGCACCGAAGAGCAGGCGAGCGCCCTGCAACAGACCGCGGCTTCCATGGACCAGCTCAGCAGCACGGTGCGTACCAATGCCGACAATGCCCGCCAGGCCAGCGAACTGGCCCAGGGTGCGGCCGCCGTGGCCGTTCGTGGTGGCGCTGTCGTCAGCGATGTGGTCAATACCATGAAGGGCATTGATGACAGCTCGCGCCGTGTGTCGGAAATCATCAGCGTGATTGACGGAATTGCCTTCCAGACCAATATTCTGGCGCTGAATGCCGCCGTGGAAGCAGCCCGCGCGGGCGAGCAGGGCCGGGGCTTTGCCGTCGTGGCCGGCGAAGTACGCACGCTGGCCCAACGAAGCGCCGACGCGGCGCGCGAAATCAAGGCCCTGATCGCCGACAGTGTTCAGCGCGTTGGCCAGGGGTCCACCCTGGTGGGCGAGGCGGGCACCATCATGGACGAAGTGGTGTCGTCGATCCAGAAGGTCACAAGCATCATTGGCGAGATTTCGCACGCCAGCACGGAGCAAAGTGCCGGTGTCGGCCAGGTCACCCAGGCCGTGGGCCAGATGGATGCAGCCACCCAGCAAAATGCGGCATTGGTTGAAGAAAGCGCCGCGGCGGCCCAAAGCCTGAAGACGCAAGCCGGTCGGCTGGTGGAAGCCGTGGCGGTGTTCCGCGTGGCGCCGGTCTGAACCAGGACACCCGGGCGCGCCGCGCGAACTCATCTGCAGGTGGCAGCATGGCGGTGTGCGCGCTGAAGGAGTCAGCGCAACGCTGTGCACCACAGGCCGTGTAAGCCGGCCGTCAGTGCCCCGCGCGAAGCTTGTGGCGCAGCCACAAGGAGAAGACCGGATGCTGTCCCAATCCATCGTGCTACTGTCAACGGTTGCGTTGCTCCTGCCCATGGTGTTTTTCATGTTTGCGTCGCCACCGCTTCTGGTGCTCAAGCACGACACGCCACAGGACGCGCGGGTGATCCGGACGCTGTTTCACATTTACTACACCATGGTCATGGTCGTGGGGGGGATCGGGGCGCTGGCCCAGGCCGGGTTGGGCCGTACCAGGCATGCGCTGGCCATCGCTGCTGTCACTGCCTTTGTGTTTGCGCTGCGCCGGTGGATCGTTCCGCGCATGGACGTCCTGCGCGACCTGATGGCGGCAGGTGACGTGACGGCGCGTTCCGCATTCCGCCGGCTGCACGTTGCCGGCATCCTGCTCAATCTGGCCCAGCTGGCCGGCGTTGCGTGGGGCGTCGCACCGCTGGCAGCCGCTTGAGCGGGGCCCCGGCAGGTCAACTCAGGCAGCCGGTTCAAATCGCCAGGATGCCAACGGCATGTCCCGCTTGAGGGAACTGCAAGGCACGGACGCAAGGGAACTGGTTCACCGGGCTCGGCGACAAGCCAACCCTGTGGCCGTTACCGGCTCTGTGCCGGCGCAAGCCGGCGCCAGGCCCAGCGTCCCGCCATAGCCGGAACCACCATCACCACGACCCATCCCGCGGCCAGCACAGCACCTTGCAGTGCCTGTGGCAGGGCGCCGCCATGCGGACCGGCCAGCAGGAAGACCGCAAGGAAGACAGCGGGCGCCATCACGGCGAATGCCAGAACCGTCGCGAGCAGGGTACCGAGAATGCGCATGGCGGTCAGGGGGGATAGGTCTTACCCGACTACCAGTTTCCAGGGCGACTTTTGCCAGGCCACGGTTTCCTCGCGCAGCAGGTGTGCGGACTGCGGGTAGGCCATGGCCCAGTCGCTGCGCGTCGTCGCCGTCACGGTGCGTGCGTCGTCATCGCTGCGGATGACCAGGCCTTTCAGGTCCGGGTCGCGCCGGGCGTGGCACAGGATCACGGCCAGCCGCAGGGCCATGAGCTGGTGGACGAATGGGCTGTCTTCAAAGTCGGCTTCCAGCTTGCGCAGCTTGCCTCGATGCCCCAGGACCAGCAGGCTGAGCCGGTGCAGCTCCGGCAGGGCAAAGCCCGGCGCGTCAGCGTTGTCCAGGATGTAGGCGCCGTGCTTGTGATAGTCGCTGTGCGATATCAGGCTGCCGATCTCATGCAGCTGGGCGGCCCACTGCAGCTTGCGCTGCGCGCGTTCCAGTTCGGCGGGCGCATCGTCCGCGCGCAGTCCGCGCAGCACGGTGGAGGCGACCTTGCCCACCCGCAGGGCCTGCGCCGCGTCCACGTCGAACTTGGTGGCCAGGCGCTGCACGGTGGTGGAACGGATGTCGGTGCTGCCTTGTTGCCTGTCCAGCAGGTCATACAGCACGCCATGGCGCAGGGCGCCCTGGGCAGCCTGCATTTCCTCAATGCCCAGCAGGTCGAACACGGCGCGCAGCACGCTCAGGCCCCCGCCGATGACTGCGCGACGGTCTTCCTTCAGGCCATCAAGGCGAACACGGTCGGCGCTGCGGGCGGCCAGAAGGCGATCCAGCAGCCAGTCCAGACCGTCACGGCTGACGGTCTGGACTGGCCAGCCGGCAGCCGCCAGCACATCGCCCACGGCACCGATCGTGCCCGAGGAGCCATACGCCACATCCCAGGTGTCGCGACGATAGGCATTGAGTGCTTCATCCAGAACGGCCTTGGCGGCAATCTCGGCCATCTGGAAGGCCTGCCGGCTGAACTGTCCGTCTGCAAAGTACTTCATGGACCAGGCCACGCTGCCCACGCGAAAGCTTTCCAGTACATGCGCGTCCAGGTCCTGGCCCAGGATCAGTTCGGTCGAGCGTCCGCCGATGTCCACCACCAGCCGACGCTCACCGCTTTGGGGTAGCAGGTGGGCGACGCCCTGGTAAATCAGGCGGGCTTCTTCCCGGCCCGAAATCACGTCAATGGGAAACCCCAGCACTTTGCTGGCCTGTCCGAGGAACTCCTCCCGGTTGCGCGCCTCGCGCAGCGTCTGGGTGGCGACTGCGCGCACCTGGCTGCGGCGAAAGCCGGCCAGCCGCTCGCCAAAGCGCGCCAGGCAGTCCCAGCCGCGCTGCATGGCCTCGGGCGTCAGGTTGCGCTCGGCGTCCAGCCCGTTGCCCTGGCGTACGGTTTCCTTCAGGTATTCAGTGCGGTGGATCTGGCCGTGATCAAGCTGGCCGATTTCCAGCCGGAAGCTGTTGGAGCCGAGATCGACGGCGGCAAGTCGGGTACCGTTTTGCATGCTCTGGAGGATAACAAGGCTGCCGTCGAGCGCCGCCGGGCCGTCCCACGGCGTGCAGGACCCCGGGGCGGGGAGCCACACGCAGTGGGTGGCTGAGGGGGATCGTGGTATTAACCGATGACCCGGCCGTCAATGGTCAGCATGCTCTGGGTGACATAGGTGGCACTGCGCCGCTGCGGATTGAACGCCACACGATATCCGCCCACGTCCACCGTCTCCCGCCGCTGGAAGGCGGCCAGCACCCCCTGACGGGTCAGATTGCCGTCCATGTCGCGCAGCACCTCATAGGTGTAGCGCGCTGCAATGAATCCGGCCAGGCTCAGCGAAACCGGGGGCTCGTCAAACAGCCGGGCCATGGTTTCGCGGTAGTTGCGGACCACGGGCAGGCTGGCATTCACCATGGGCACCGCCTGGGTGGCGATCACTGGCGTGCTGCGGGCACCACCCATCTGCGTCATGGTCTGCAGGTTCACATCGGCCAGCGCCACGATGTAGCGCTGGCGCTGCTGCTTTTCCAGGCCCTGGGTGAATTGCACCAGCTCGGGGGTGCCGCCGACAAACAGCAGGATGGCCGGGGTGCCCGGCGTCAGGCGCTGGCCCAGCCGGTCCAGGTCGCCATTGGCCCGGTAGGTCTGCAGCCTGAGTTTCATCGCGCTGGCAATGCGTTCCAGATCATGCTGGTACAGCTGGTACTCCTGCTGCGAGGCGTAGACCGCACCCACTTCACTGACCCCCATCACGGTCAACGATTTGAGCGCGTGGCCGATCTGTTCCTGCCGCGCTGCAAAAATGGGGAAGGTCCGCTCGTCCACTTCCACGCTGGAGTTCTGCAACCAGGGCGCCACATGGGCCATGGGTACGGCGTGCTGGCGCAGTTCGGCCGCCAGAAGGCCGGCAGCCGGGTCGCCTGCCGTGCCCGACAGAAGCAGGCAGGCCGGGTTGTCCAGCAACTGCTGGACTGCGGACTTCATGCTGGCGGCGCTGCCGTCGACTTCGACCGACACATGCTGCACCGGGCGGCCGCGCAGGCCGCCCTTGAGGTTGATGTCCTGCCAGGCCGCGCGGGAGCCGATCAGGAAGTCCTTGGACACATCCTGCTGGGTGGGCGAAGTGTCGACAATCTGGGCCACCAGCAGGCTGCGGGTGGCGCCCTTGCCCGGCTGGGCAAGCAAACCGGGAGCGGCCACACAGGCGGCCGCTCCCAGCAGCACCCGGCGCCGGCCGGGTGAGATGGGGGTGAGGGTCATGGCGGTACCGAGCTCAGCGCTTGGGAGGCATCAGCACGCGGTCCAGGGTATGCACCACGCCGTTGGTCGCGCTGATGTCGGCGGTTTCCACCATGCCTTCTTCCACCGTGACAAAGGTGCCGGCACGCGACAGGTTCAGGTCGGCGCCATTGGCCGACCTGGCCTTGCCGTTTTTCACGTCGGCGGACATGACCCTGGCCGGCACCACGTGGTAGGCCAGCACAGCCTTGAGCTGTTCGGGATTCCTGCCCAGGTCGTCCAGGGTTTTGGCGGGAACGGCCTTGAAGGCATCGTTGGTGGGCGCAAACACGGTGTAGGGGCCAGCACCCTTGAGCATGTCGGTCAGGCCGGCCTTGGCGACCAGGCCATTGAGCGTGCTCAACGAGGGGTTGG